>JARKOQ010000243.1 GCA_029976005.1 Aggregatilineales bacterium
TCTTGACCCACCAGCGGTAATCGCCGACCGCCATGAAGCCCGCTTCCAGGGCGGCTTCCAGCCCGGCGGCGTTGTCCAGCCGGATCACCGCCCCGGCCGTGTCCCAGCCGTGGCGGGCGCGCATGGCCCGCGCGGCTCGGAAGGCGTCCACCGAGAGCGCGCCCTCGACCCAGACGCCCCGGTAATTGAGCGTCACCACCGGGATCAGGTGCGCGCCGGGCGGGACGGGGTGGCCGTCATCTTCCCCGTGCTGGGCGACCCACAGGCTGCACGGGGCCGGATCGGGGGCATAGCCGCAGCGGGCCACGGTCTCCTGGCTGGCGACGTTGTCGGTTCTGATCAGGGCGCGGACACATTCGGCCTCGTGGTCGCGCCCGGCCTCGGTGCAGGCGGCCACCAGCGCCCGGCCGATGCCGCGCCGCTGGGCCAGCGGATGCACGGCCAGCAGATCCAGCTCCCAGCGCCGGGAGTCGTCCACGCCCACGGTCAGGAAGCCATCCACGAAGCCGCTGATGCCCTCGTCCTCGTCGGCGACCAGGGTCGCCCGGCCAGGCTCGGCCAGGGCGGCCGCGATCGCGGCCGTGTCGGCTTTTTCGTGAGGCCAGACGGCCTTCTTGATCCGGACGATTCCGGGCGCGTCCTCTGGCTCCGCGTAGCGTAGATCGAACATCGAAAGACCTCCTCCACAAGCAGCGGTCAGCCGTCGGCGATCAGGTGTCAGCCAAAGGCAAGAGCCGCCAGACCGCATGGTCAACGGGTTTGATTTTCATCCCTGGCGGGTGCTGCCTGGAGCCCAGTCGCTTCGACGCTCCCGGCTTCATAAGCAGCTCCCCGGTCTCAGACAACGGTTCTCACGCGGGCAGGATTGGGTAGGTGCTGCCCCCGTGGGGGAACACCAGCACGTCCGCCCGGCCGGGGAAGCGGGTCCGGGCCAGGCTCACGGCTTCTTCGGCGCTGTCCACGAACTGGACGAAAGGCAGGTTGGCGCGCACCTCGACCGGGATGGTCGGGGCGACGCAGATCAACAGGGCATGGCGCATCCCCTGCAAGGCGAAGTAAAGAAAGAAGCGGTCTTCCTCGCCCATGCCCTTCAGCTTCAGGCGCGGCACCAGCGGCAGCAGGACCGGGGCCAGCAGCTTGAGCGCGCCCCGGCCAAGGGGCAGCTTTTTGTTGGCCAGCCCAAAGACCCCCACGCCTTCCTCGGCCCGGATCAGGGTGATCAGGACGCCGCCGCGCCGCGTGGCGCGCACGGTATTCGCCAGGGCCTTGACTCCCTGGCGCAAGTCCTGATCCATCGGGTGCGAGGCGGCGATCACGACGTCGGCCGGTTTGGGGATGCGGACGCCGTACATCTGGGCGCTGGTGGCGACGCCTTCGCGGTGGGCGTCGATGGGATGCCCGGCCACGACGCGCACTACCTGGAGGGCGCTATCGAGCACGGCGTTGACGATGAAGACCGGCGCCTTGACCATCCGCCCGGCCTCTTCCAGGTCCTGGCGCATCGGGTTGGACTCGATCGGCTGGCCGACGCTGTTGAAGGTGGCGGGCCGGCAGTTGAGGGTGTGGTTGTGGGCGATGGTCGCCCGCCCGGCCACGCCGGGGATCAGGTTTTTGTAGCCGCCGCCGAAGCTGGCGATGATGTGCGGCTCGATGCAGCCCACGCCGATCACGAGGTCGGCCTCGGCCACCGTCCGGTTGATCTCGACCGGCGTGCCGCGCGAGGTGAGGCCCAGGCGGACCAGCCCGGTGGGGTCGTCGCAATCGTGAGTTACGACCGCGACCGCCTCGAAAACGGCCTGCCCGACCCGGCGGGCCAGTTCCGCGTCGGTCATGGCGCGGTGCACGCCCAGGGCCGCGATCAGAGTCACCTGGCTCAGGCTGACTCCGGCCGCTTCCAGTTCGGCGATCACGGCGGGCAGCAGGCAACCGACCGGAGTCGGGCGGCTGTCGTCGTCGACGACCAGGGCGATCTTCATCCCCGGCCGGGCCAGCGCCGCCAGGCGCGGCAGGCCCACCGGCCGGGCCAGGGCTTCCCGCGCGGCGGCGGGCACGTCGGCGACCGGCGGCAGCGGGCGGGGGGCCATTTCGCCGAGCAGCGTCCAGTCCGGCGGCAGGGTCAGGGCCATCGAATCGTCGCCCCAGGGCAGGGTGAGGGGTGTGGGCATGGGAATCTCCATAAAGACGGTGATCAGCAATCAGTTCTCAGTTATCAGCCATGCATTTGATGCGGGCGGGGCCTCGGCGCGGCCGGAGCTGCGTGGCCTCCGTTTTTCCCTTAGACGCTTGCCGCTTCGGCGCTGTTTCTTGCCTCTCTGCCTCTTTCTCTGGCCTCTGGTCTCCTGGCCTCGGCGCGGCAAAGCCGCGTGGCCTCCTGCTCTATCGGGCAGGCATGTGTTCCAATCGGCCTCCGCCCCGGTAGAAGATAATCCCGGCGGTTAGGCGCAGACCCGCCCCGACCAGCATCACGACCGGCAGGCTCACGCCGTGATCGGCCAGCGTGCTGCCGATCAGTGGGCCGATGAAGGTGGCAATCGCCAGGGTTTGGAAGTAGGCCCGCGTGTAGCTGGTGCGTTTTTCGGCCGGGGTGCGCGCGCTGAAGAAGCTGAACTGGGTGATATCGACCATGACCCAGGTGGCGCCGGAGAGCACCGCCGCCGGCAGGGCGAGAATCTGGCTGGGCGCGAGGGCCAGGATCAGGGCCGCGCTGGCCGTGCTGGTCATGCTCGCCAGGACCACCCGCCGGTGGCCGAAGCGCCTGATCAGCCGGTTGGCGACCGTGGAGCCGGTCGCCGCGCTGATCAGCTCCAGGAACGAATACAGGGCGATGAAATCCTCGGCCGCCCCCAGGTCTTCGACCAGGCGCAGCGAGATCAGGGACTGCATGGACGTGAAGCCCACGAACAGCGCGGTGACCATCAGGGCCAGCGTGCGGAAGCGCGGCGAATGCCAGGGGCGGCTGTCCGGGTCGGCGCGATCCGGCTTCGGCTCCGGGGTGACGTTGAAAGGGACGAGCTGGGCGACGTGCCACAGGCTGACCATCATCAGTCCGAACCCGGCGACGAACAGAATCTGGTAGTTGAGTGGGAAGACGACGCGCTCCAGCCAGAAGCCGGTGACCAGGGTGCTGCCCGCCACGCACAGGTTCAGGACGAGCTGGCGGCGGCTGATGAGGGCTGTGAAGCGATTTTCCCGGATGGCTTCGCGCATCATCACCAGGAAGATGATGTTGGCGATGCCCATCGGGATCGATACGACGGCCATCACGATCACCAGCGACCAGGCCTGCCAGGCTGCCGGCAGCAGGGGCGCGAGGACGAAGAACAGCAGCCGGACGCGCATGATGAAGGTCGGCCAGAAAACGGCCTTGACCGAGTCCGGATAGCGCGCGCGCCACCAGTTGCTCAGGACGGAGGAGACCAGCATCAGCACGGCTGGCAGGGAGGAGAGCAGACCGAGGTGCAGGGCGGTCGCGCCCAGCCGGATGGCGAACACGGAAAAGAAACTGCCCACGGCCGGGATGGCCAGGCCAAACCAGCCAATGTCCCCGACCAGGTGGTGAAAGTTGGCGTCTTCCAGGCGGTTCAGCGCTGCTTCGTCGTTGACTGAGGAGGCCACAGGTCAGTCTATTCCCCCGATACCTGGCTAGCCTGTCGTCATGGCTTCAGGCATAACACGATTCGTTTGGTTAAGCAAAAGCCCGGCTTGTGGCCGGGCGGCCCACGGGTCAGACGACCGATGGCTCGGCCGGCTGGGTCGCCAGACGGTGCGCGATCCCCCCCGCCAGGAAGCGCAGCCCGGCCCCCAGCAGCAGCACCAGGGCCAGACTGATCCCGGCGTTGGCCAGGCTGCTGCCGACCATCGGGCCGATGAACGAGGCGATCGAGATGATCTGGTAGTAGGCCTTGGTGTAGCTGGCCCGGTTTTCCGGGCTGGTGTTGGCGCTGAACAGGCCGAACTGGCTGATGTCGGTCAGCGCCCAGGTGCCTCCACCGATCAGCCCGGCGATCAGGGCGGTGGGCAGGGACGGCAGCAGCGCCAGCAGCAGCGCCGCCAGTCCGGTCCCGGTCAGTCCGGCGACGATCATGCGCGGCCGCCCGAAGCGGTGGATCAGGCGGCTGGCCAGCGCCGAGAGCGTGACCGCCCCCGCCAGCTCCATCAGCGAGTAGACGGCCACGAAGCCTTCACTGACGCCCAGCCCGCGCACCAGGAACAGCGGGATCACCGGGCCGATCGAATACCCGGCGATGAACAGGCTGGTGAGCACCACGGCCAGGCGGCGAAAGTCCTTGGAGCGCCACGGGCTGCCGCCGGTCGTCTCCCGATCGCGTCTGGTACTGCGCGGCAGGGGCGGCGGAGTGGGATGCAGGATGCGCACCTGGTTGACGTGCCACAGGCTGACCAGTTGAGCGCCGAAGCTGGCCAGGTACATGATCTGGTAGTTGGCCGGGAAGGAGACCTTCTCCAGCCAGAAGCCGAGCACGATCGTGCTGAGGGCGATCCCGCCGTTCATGAACAGCAGCCGCCGGCTGACCAGCGAGGTCAGGCGGGAGTCCCCGATCGATTCGCGCAGCAGCACCAGGAAAATCACGCCCGAAATGCCGATCGGGATAGCAAACACCGTCGGAATCAGCACCATCGAAAACACCTGCACGCTGGCGGGCAGGAAGGGCACCAGGGCGTACAACAGGTAGCGCAGCCGGCTGGCGACCGCCGGCCAATAGAGCGCCCGGACCGAATCGGGATAGCGGCCGCGCCACCAGTCGTTGAGCATGGTCGAGAGCAGCAGGAAGATGGCCGGCAGGCCAGACATCCAGCCCAGCTCGATCGGGGTCGCGCCGAGCTTGATGGCGAACATCGAAAAGAAGTTCATCACGGCCGGCATGCCTACCCCGAACCACGCGATATCCATCACCAGGTGGTGGTAGTTGGCGTTCTCGGTCTTGAGGTATTGGTCGGGGTCCTGCACCATCGACGTTCTCCACGCGAGTTCTGACTCAGACTGACAAGCCTGCCACATTACCACGTTTATCCGGCCAGGGGAAGGGCGACGATTCGCAGGGCGGGGGATGATGATGCGCAAAGGGGAGGGAACCGGGGGCGGCCGTTCGACCACCCCCAGCGGACGCGCGGTCAGGCCACCTCGCGGCGCATGGAGGCGGCGGCGGCCGCAACCAGGGCCACGGCCAGAACCACCAGGGCGGCGAGCTGCGGCCAGATGTCGGCCAGGCCCCAGCCCTTGATCAGGATGTCGCGCAGGGCGGTGTTGCCATAGGTCAGCGGCATCAGGTAGGCCAGCGGGCGCAGTAGATCGGGCAGTTCTTCCACCGGCCAGAACATGCCGGAGAGCAGCACCATCGGGAAGATCACCAGCGGGATGAACTGCACCACCTGGAACTCGTTGTGGGCGAAGGTGGACAGGAAGATGCCCAGGTTGACCGCCACGATGACCAGCAGCGCTTCCACCAGGAAGACCAGCAGCAGGCTGCCCGCATAGTGGATGCCCAGCACGACCACCATGAAGATCAGTTGTGTCGCGGCCTGGGTCAGGGCGAAGATCATGAACCCCAGCATGCAGCCCAGCACGATCTCCAGCCGGGTGGCGGGCGTGGCGAGCAGGCGCTCCATCGTGCCCTGCGAGCGCTCCCGCAGGAAGGTCACGGTCGCCAGGATGAAGGCGAAGAAGATCGCCATCAGGGCCATCATCCCCGCCGCGAGGTAATCGAAGTTGTCGAAGGCCGGGCCGCCATACAGATAGGTGGTCTCGATGCTGACGGGCAGTTCGTCCCCGGCGAGCTGGCTCGCCAGCGGCGACAGGCTGGCAAGCGCCTGGACGGCGGCGCGGGTCAGGACGGCCTGCAGGGCGAAGGCGTCCATCGGGTTGGAGCCTTCCAGCCGCACGGGCAGGCTGATGTGCTGGGCATCGCGCGCCGCTGCGGAGAAATCCGGCCCGAAGGTGACGATGCCACGCACCTCGCCCCGGCGCAGGGCCTCCTCGGCGGCCGGGCCGGGTTCGAGCGCGATCACGCTGACTCCTTCGGTGGTGCGGAGCGTCTGCGTGATGCGCGCGGCCAGCGAAACCTCGCCGACCAGCATCACGTCGATCGGCTCGTCCTGATCGATCAGACCCAGGGGAACGCTGGCCTGTCCGGCCCGCAGCAGCAGCGCGGCCAGGGTCAAGACGATCAGGGGCACAATCAGAAACAAGCCCATCGTGCGGCGGTCGTGGATGATTTGCCGGAAGACGCGCCCGGCCAGGGTGCGCACGCGGCGGAAGTCGATGGTCATAGGATACTCCTGAAAAGCAGTTCTCAGTTCTCAGTCATCAGTCGTCAGTAAAGGCTGGCGGCACGGACGGTTCGCGAACCGCCCCTACGGACGCTTGCCGCTTCGACGCTTTCTCTTGCCTCGCTGTCGCTTGTCACTTGCTTCTGTTTTCGCTGGCCCAGGCGGTGATGGCTTCCACGGCGGCGGGCGGACCGCCGGCGGCGCGCAGGCGGTCGCCGAGCGCGGCGGCGCTGGCGGCCATTGCCTCATGCCGGGTGAAGGCCTGGGCGAACCAGGTCGGGTTGAAGTCGGCGATCTCGCCCAGCAGGGCCGCGCCGGTGGCCTGCATCCGCTCCGCGTTGAAGCGGCGCTCCCACATCGCGCCGGGGAAGATCAGCAGCGGCACGCCGTGCAGGGCCGATTCGACCAGCGTGTTTTGCCCGCCGTGACAGATCGTCCAATCGCAGTGGGGCAGGACGGCGTCCGCCGGGACGAACGGCTGGAATTTGACGTTGCCGATCTGGTAGGGCCGGCGGATGCTCTGCGCCCCGACCAGGCAGATCGTGTCGCCGCCCGCCGGGAAGACCTCCGGCAGGACGCGCCTGACGACTCCGAACGGGATCGACGCGGTGCCCAGGTAGGCGAATACATAACGCTTGCCCGGCTCCGGCTGGAAGGCCGCGCTGGCCTGGGGGTTGATCTCGCCCACGAGCTGGCCGACGCAGCGCACGTCCGGCCGGGCGGGATCGGCGCCGTCCAACTCAGGCAGCGAGGGCACGATCTTGAGGCTGTGCGGCCCGTAGTAGACCTGCTCCGGGGGCAGGGGCGTCAGGCCGTGGGCCTGCTGGATTTGAGTCATGATCCGGTTCATGCGCTGCCAGAACCAGGAGCCGGTGGCTGCGTCAACCAGGCTCTGGTACGGGCAGGCCAAGGGCAGGCCCGTGATCCGGGCGGCCAGGAAGCCCTCCGGCGCGAGGTCCGTGAACAGCACGTCCGGCTGGAAGTCCTTGATCGCGGCCAGCACGGCCCCGGTGGCGCGGGTCAGGTAGCCCATCCGCGAGTAGCCGGTCAGGAAGAGCACCGTCCAGATATCGCCGATGTTCTGGTTGCCTCGCCGGGCGGGCAGGCTGACCCGCTGCGACATGAACTCCGGGAAGGCGTCCAGGGGTTTGGGCAGCCCGAACAGGGTTGTCTCCGGGGCAGGGTAGATCTTGTAGCCGCGCTGGCGCAGGGCTGCCGCCTGGGGGCCGGAGGCGCAGAAGGCGATCTCATGCCCGGCGGCGAGGGCGGCCTCGCTGATCGCCAGGATACGCGTGAATCCCCCGTAGGAACTGGTGGACGGGCAGAAGACGGGAATGAGCCATTTCATAAGTCAGCAACTCCAGTGTGTAGAGTCGACAGTCATCAGTTCACAGTTGACAGTCAAGGCGGGCGGCGCGGTTTTCGCGCATTCGTCGCTTGGGCGATTGCCCAGGGCGGTTCACGAACCGCCCCTGCGGACGCTTAGGCGCTTGCCGCTTCGACGCTTTTTCTTGCCTCCGGCCTCATGGCCTCTGGTCTCCTACTCTGGCCGCAGGCCGACCATGACCAGGCCCTCGGCGTAGGCTTCCAGATCGGCGCGGGAAGCGGGCATGGGCAGGCCGTCCGCGCGCAGCATCGCGCCGACCAAACGCGGGTGGTGCGCCAGCCGGACCTCCAACACATCCGCGATGCGGGCTGGGTCGGTGATCAGCTCGGCCTGGGCCGCGAAGTCCCGGTCGCCAATCTGGACGTGGGCGTGCGGGTCGGCCCGCAGGTTGCGCACCCAGTCGGCTTTTTCCCCACGGGAGGAGATGACCCAGGTCAGCCCGTCCAGCGTCTCGTATTGCAGCGGCGTGGTCCGCGCCAGGCCGGATTTGCGCCCGGTCGTCGTCAGCAGCAGGACCAGCCGCCCGATCAGCGGCCCCAGCCCGATCCGGTAGGCCATACGCGGCCCGGCCTGAATCCGGCGGGCGATGGCCCGCGTCATCAGGGTGTGGGCGGGTTTGTTCAGGGCAGTACTCATTTCGCCAACCTCGCAATCCGATCCGTGGGACTCCAATATGTGTGCTTACCGGGTCACAATCGTGCCTTCGGCGAAGGCCAGGAACGCTTCTTCCAGGGTGGCCATGCCGGTCTGCTGGCGCAGGCTGGCGCTGCTGCCTTCGGCCAGCAGCCGCCCCTGCCGGATGAAGCCCAGCCGGTCGCAGCGTTCGGCCTCATCCATCACATGGCTGGAGACCACGATCGTCACGCCTTCGTTGTTCAGCCGCCGGAAATAGCTCCAGAACTGGACGCGGAGCTGCGGATCGACCCCGACGGTTGGCTCGTCCAGCAGGAGCAGGGCCGGGCGGTGGACCAGGGCGCAGGCCAGCGAGACGCGCTGCTTCATCCCGCCGGAGAGCGTGCTGACCAGGCTGCTCGCCCGCTCGGCCAGGTCCACCAGGGCGATCACCTCGTCGACGCGCGCCCGGTCGGATTGCCCGGCCATCGCGCCGAAGAAGGCCACGTTTTCGCGCACGCTCAGGTCGGTGTAGAGGGCGTAAGCCTGGGTCATGTAGCCAATCCGGGCCAGGATGGCTTTGTCCGGCATACTGGCCCCCAGCACGCGGACCGCTCCGGCGTCGGCGCGCAGCAGTCCGGCGATCAGGCGGATCAGCGTGGTCTTGCCCGCGCCGTTGGGGCCGAGCAGCCCGTAGGTGATCCCGGCCGGGATGGTCAGCGAGAGGCCGTCCACGGCCTCCAGTTTGCCAAAGCGCTTGCTGACGGACTCCAGAATAATCGCATCATCGTTCATGGAAGCACTCAGCTTTCTAGGAAGTTGACAGTCGACAGTTCGCAGTTTTCAGTGGCTAGTGGGCGTGGATGGCGGAGGGCTTTTTGCTGTCAACTGATGACTGTCTACTGTCGATTCCCTCCGGCGTAATGTCGTAGGCGACCGAGCCAGGGATCGAGCGCCCGGTCATGAAGCGCATGGCGAACGAGTGCGCGTAAGCCTCGGCAGCGGCGACGGTCTGCCACTCGTACAGACCGTGAAAGTCTCCGGTGGCCTCATCCAGCAGCCATAGCTTGCCCCGGAAGCCCGGCAGTCCGGCGAAAAACGGGATGGGCAGCAGCGAAAACAGGACGTTGGCCTGGGGCGACATGCCCGCCACGTGAAAGCGGACGTGGAAGCGCGCCCCCGGCTGGTCGGGCTGGCCCGCCGCCGGGGCGTGGAGCGCCTGGCGGAAGACGCGGCCGCGCGTCCCATCCGGCAGGGTGATCACTTCCCCGATGCGCCCGCGCGGGAAGCGCAGACGGCCGGTGAACAGGGCCAGATTGGCAGCGACGAACGAGCGTAAGGGGTTCATGCGGGGTCTGCTTTCTGAGAGTCGGGCGCGCTCATGCCGCGCGCGATGATCGTGACGAGGCCGTCGATCCATTCATCGCCGACGGCGACCGGCATCGGCAGGTTCCGCACATCGCCTTCCTGGACTACGATCTCCGTGAATACCGAGCCAATCATGACCACGGCGATGGTCCGCACCAGGACGGGCAGGGCGAGGTCCTGGCGCACGCCGGGCAGACTCAGCACCCGGCTGAAGATCACGAAATAGTGCGGCAGCAGGTCGCGGAGGAAGCCGATGAGCGTCTGCCCGTCGAACTCCTGGAAGTCGATCAGGGCGAGCTGGAGGAAATCCAGGTGCTCGACGGCCACCGGCCAGACGGCGCGCAGCAGGTTGCCCAGGAAGGCTTCCAGCGTGTCGCCTTCGACGGCTTGCAGGGCGTCCAGCAGGGGCTCGTAGGGGCTGCGCGCGGCCAGCAGGGCGGCGAAGATCGCCTCCTTGTTGGGAAAGTGGTTATACAGGCCGCTGACGGCCCGGCCGAAGCCGGCTTCCTCGGCGATCTGGCGCATGCTGGTGGCGGCGTAGCCCTGGCCGCGGAAGAGCCGGTCGGCGGCGTCCAGGATGGCGGCCCGCCGGTCCTCGCCTCGCTGCTGCTTGGGGGTCATGCGACCTCCTGTTTTATGAACGAACGACCGTTCATATTTTCCACCTGAATCGGCTGGCTGTCAAGCAGATGGAAGATCACATTCGGGACCGCCGAGTGTCACGCTCGCTTGCGATTGATCCGCCTGTCTCGACCCCGTATACTGGTGTTCTGCGCTGCCGTTCTCTGGAGGCCCCGCTATGTCCCGACTTTCCCCCCACCTGCGGGCGGTGCTGCAAGCCCTGCTGGTGACCTTTCTGTGGTCGCTGTCCTTCGTGCTGATCAAGATCGGTTTGCAGGACATCCCCGCCCTGACCTTCGCCGGGCTGCGCTACAGCCTGGCCGTTGGCGTGCTGCTGTGGGTGGCGCTGGGCCGCCCGGCGGGCCGCGCTTCCTTCCGGGCGCTGAGCCGCGCCGACTGGGCGCGGTTGGTCGGGCTGGGCCTGATCTATTACACCCTGACCCAGGGCGCGCAGTTCGTGGCGCTCGATCACCTGCCCTCGGCTTCGGTCAGCTTGGTGCTCAACTTCTCGGCGATCGCCATCGCGCTGCTGGGCATCGCCTTCCTGGCGGAGCGGCTGACGCTGCGCCAGTGGGGCGGGGTGGCGATCTCGCTGGTTGGCGCGGTGATCTACTTCTACCCGGTGGCTTTCGAGGCTTCGGAGTTGATTGGCCTGCTGGCGGTGGGCGTGGCCCTGCTGTCCAACGCGGTCGCCTCGGTGCTGGGCCGGTCCATCAACCGGGGTGGGTCTATCCCGCCGCTGACTGTGACGACGATCAGCATGGGGGTGGGGGCCGTGATCCTGCTGGGGGTGGGGCTGGCGACCGAAGGCTGGCCCGTCCTGACTGCCCAGAGCGCGGCCATCATCGGCGTGCTGGCGGTGGTCAACACCGCGTTCGCCTTCTGGCTGTGGAACGTCACCCTGCGCACCCTGACCGCCGTCGAGTCGGGCATCATCAACAACACGATGCTGATCCAGATCGCCATCCTGGCCTGGGTGTTCCTGGGCGAGTCGCTGGACCTCAAGGCGATTGTGGGCCTGATTCTGGCGGCGGCGGGCACCCTGGCCGTGCAGATGTGGCGGGCGAAGCCGGAGACGGGCAAAGACAGAGGCCAGGAGGCCGGAGATCGGGAGGCCAGAGAAGGCGAGGCGGCTTGATCCTGGCCCCGAATCGAAATTCGCCCGGCGGAACCGGCCGGGACAGCGGCGGACGGGGCGTGGTGCTACAATGGGAATCGGCACCGCCTCCAGCGCGCACGAACGAGAGAAACCCCATTGGCCACGCGCACGATCACCCTGGTCCGGCACGGGCAGTACAACCACATCCAGCCCATGCGCGGCCTCCAGTACCTCGCCACCGACCGGCGCGACCTGGGCCTGACTGCGGAGGGCATCCGGCAGGCGCGCCTGACCGCCGAACGGCTGAGCGGGCTGCCGGTCACGATCATCTACACCAGCAGCATGCCCCGCGCCCTCCAGACCGCCGCGCTGATCACCCCGCAGTTTCCCGGCGTGCCCGTCCGGGCGACGCGCGCCCTGTGGGAGTGCCTGCCGGGCATGCCCGCCGCACCGTTTGACCGGCGCTACCGCCGCTTTCCGCCGGACGTGCTGGCCGACGGCCTGCTTCGTGCCGAGCGGGCCTTCCAGCGCTTTTTCATTACCGCCCGCAAGACGGACAAGAACGCGCTGCTGATCGCCCACGCCAACCTGATCCGGTATTTCGTGTGCCGGGTGATGGGCGCGCCGCCCGATCGCTGGGCCGCGCTGGAGATGGCTCCCTGCGCGATCACGACCATCGCGATCGACTCCAGCGGCGCGATGCGCCTCCTGACGCACAACGACTCCGGGCATCTGGCCCACGGCGGGGTCGAGGGATAAGCACGGGGCAGACCGGCCGGAACTCCATCTGATTCAACATCATTTCGCCAGGCCACCGGAACCCTGAGCGCCCCTGCGTGGGAGGCTTGTGGATTGCCCTGACCGGACTACAATCGATCGGGGGCTTGCCTCCGTATCGCTCCTTATTGAGGAGGGCCATCGTGTCGTTCCTGAAGAAAGTGCGCGCATTCTTTTCACCCCCCAATCCCGACCAGATGTGCAGAGACGGGGATATCGCCGGGCTGGTCAAGCTGCTGGACCACTATGATGAAGAGATCAGGAAGCAGGCGGCTACCGAGCTGGAGATCCTCTGCCGAACCCCTGAACGGATGCAAGCTGTGAATGAGGAACTGGTGGCGGCATTGATCCGCGCGCTCGACAATACCGAAGTGCGCGTCCGATCGGCGGCCATGGGCGCGCTGCGGGTGCTGGGGACGGTGGCCGTGGAACCGCTGATCACCGCGCTGCGCCACCCTCACCCGGAAGTGCGCTGGCGGGCGGCCCGCATCCTGGGCGACCTGGGCGAACCACGGGCCAGCGAGCCGCTGGTCGCCCGGCTGCAAGATCCGGAGCGCGTCGTGCGCGACAACAGCGCGGTGGCGCTGGCCAACCTGAAGGACAGCCGCGCATTCGAGCCGCTCCTGGTGGCGTTCGAGCAGGGCGACAACGACATCCTCAAAGGCTGGGTCCGCCACGATGCCGCTATCTGTCTGGGCAGGCTGGGCGACGCGCGCGCCGTGCCTACTTTGATCGCCGGTCTTGAGCAGCGCGGCGAGCACAGCGCGATCGTGGAAGCGCTGGGCCAGATCGGGGACAAGCGCGCCTTCGAGCCTTTGATCGCGCTCGGCAAGGGGGCGGACAAGTATTTGCGCCCGGATGTGCTCAAGGCGCTAGAGGGCCTGGCGGACGATCCCGTGTCACGCCAGCGCATGGAGACCGAACTGGCGCAGGAATGCCAGCTTTGCGGGGCGCTGAGCATCGCCTGCCAGGAGATCGCTTTCGAGCCGGTCCTCACGGCGATCCAGAAGAACCGCCTGCCCACGCCGCAGATGATGGCCTACACCCATAAGTCCCACAGTCTGAGCGCCTTGAGCGAGTACAACGCCATGCTGGACTGGATCAAGCTGGCCCGGCTGCGGGCCGCGCCGTATCGCTGCTGCCCGGCCTGCCAGGACCTCATCCTGCACTGGGAAAACCACCCGGAGAGACAGTACGAATAGCGGCGCATGAGGGGAATACGACCCCAGTTCCCGGCCCTGAGGGGGACTTGTTGGATGGTGCGTTGCTCCATTCCGGCGTATTGCATGCGCTTCCGGCGGCGCGATTCGCCTCGTGACGCACAACGACTCCGGGCATCTGGCCCACGGCGGGGTCGAGGGGTAAACGTCGAGCAATCGTATCAGGCTGAAAAAAGCGTCTCGCCGCAGAGATCGCGGACAACGCAGAGGAAAGACTGGAGGATAGAAAGTTCTACTCACAATCTGGCTCTTCTCTGCGTTTTTCCTTGGCGTTTGGGCGGTTCGTTCTGCTTTTTGCCGTGGGCCGTCGCCGCCCCGGCCGGACGGCGCGATCAGGGTATAATCGAACCCGGATTGGATCGTGACAGAGAGGCAAATCGCGGTGGAAGCTCCGGTGTTGATCGTGCTGGCGGCGGTGATCCTTGGTGGAATCTGGCTCCTGCGCCGCCGCGCGGCCGCGCCCGTCCGGCTCAACCTGGCCCCCGCCGTATCCTGGACGTTGCCCCCCGACCTGCCGGAGCCGGAGCCGGGCTGGCTGTACTGCGCCCTGACCTGCACCCCGGTCGGCGACGATCGCTGGTGGGTCAGCCTGCGCCATTACGACCTGGACGGTCTGCGCCACTACGAGCGCTCCCCGGAACAGGTCAGCGGCCGGGCAGTGAGTGACCGCCGCCGCCAGCTTGCCGCCCAGGGCTGGGATGAAATCCTGTGCACGCAGGACGGCGCGCGGCTGCTGTGCGCCTACCGGCGCAGCCCGTGACCCCTTCTGGCTGCGTGCATTCCATTTGGCCCGCGCCTGGATCATAGCCTCCGGCGCGCCCCTTTTTTGCCGTTCCCCCGATTGACCTGAGGAGAGATTCCATGCCGGCCGATTCGATTGTTCTCCAGCATGGCCTGCCCGAAGCGCACTTCGCGCGCGCGGCGGCCATCTACTACGCCGCCTTTGGCCGCAAATACCGCCTGCTGTTCGACGAAGCCCAGGCGCTGGTGCTCTTCCCGCGCCTGTTCGATCCCAGCCACGCGATCGTGGCCCTGGACGGCGGCCAACTGATCGGCATCGCCGGACTGCACTACGAAGGCAGCGGCTTCGTGTGCTGGCGCTGGCCGGCCTACCGGGAGACGTTTGGGCTGATCGGCGGCGCGCACCGCGCGTTGTGGATGCGCCTGGACAGCGAACATCCGCCCGCCGGAGAGCTGCTGCTGGAAGCCCTGGCCGTCGACCCGGCCCGGCGCGGGCAGGGGATCGGCTCGCGCCTGCTGGCGGAGACCTGCGCCTTCGCCCGCGCGCGGGGATACCGGGCCGTCCGGCTGAGCGTGGTCGATACCAACCCGCGCGCCCGCGCCCTGTATGAGCGCGAAGGCTTCCAGCCGGTGCGCACGATTCACGTGCCGGGCATGCAGTGGGCCGCCGGTTTCGGCGCGTTCACCAAGATGCGCAAACCGGTGGACGATGCCTAGGACGACACAAAAAGCGCGCCGGCCGCTCCGTGGAGCCGGTCATGCCGCTGGCAGAGTCGAAGCGGCCAGCATCCAGGCGAAAAGCAAAGAGCGAACCTGGATCGCGCGCGACTGGATGGGGCCGGCGGCACACCAGAGGGATGAAAACAGGCCGGGCCGACGGCGCGGCCTGGCCTGTTTTGTTTTCGCTGACGACTATAGCCGATGGCTGACCGCTGTTTTCCGAAAAGAGACTACCGGGATCTTCCGGAAGTCTGTCCGCCCAGCAAACCGGCCACCAGGTCTTCGACGTCAATTCCCTGGCTGCCCGAACCGCTCGCCGATCCCCCACCCCCCAGCAAGCCTGAAAGAATGCTGGCCATATCGGGAGCCTGGCTGGTGTTCGTCGCACCGCCCAGGAGATCGCCCACGATGTTCATGATATCGGCGCTCCCCTGCGACTGTCTCCCCATGCCAAGCAGGCTTCGGATGATGTTGATGATCAGGCTGAGCAGCCCGCCCCCCTGGGCCGCGGAAGGCCTGCCGACCGGTGCGCTGCCCTGCGCGGGAGCACTTGCGCCGGACGCTCCGCTACCCTGGGCCGGAGTGCTGCTGCCGTACAACCTGCCGATGATGCTTTGCACATCCACAACCTCGGCATCATTCGGCATCTGCACAGCGCTCGAAGCCGGCTGATTCTGTTGGGTGCCGGGTCTGCCTGGCAGGCTGACTTTGGTTCTCTGGCGTTGTCTTTCGATTTCGGTCAGAGCTGTAATGACTTGGCTGCTCGTTTTATTCGATACACCGTATTTTCTTCTAATTGCATCCTGAAGCTGCTTCTGCTGTTGCTTATGTTGCTTTTGCATGTCTGTTTTCCCATTTATAGATGGAAAGATGACTCGTAGTATACGGCAGATCGCGATTCAACACCCCATGAGGAGTCGCTAATCCGGCACCGCGCCCCAGGCCAGGCCGGGCAGCGCCTCGACGGCCTCCGGTTCGAGGACGGCGGCAGCCTCCGCCCGGCCCTGAAGGTGCAGGCCGAACCAGGCCGCCCCCAGGGTCTCGATCGGATCGCCCCACAGGGCCGGATCGGCCAGGTCGTAGTGCCCGGCCCCCAGGGCCGAGATCAGCACCGGGTCCCCGCCCAGGTGCTCGGCCATGAAAACCGCTTCCGTCCGGTAGGGGGCCAGCTCGTCGGCCGTACCGCCCACGATCAGGACGGGCGCCTCGGCGGCGGCCAGGCCGTCCGCGCCAAAGAGCAGCGCCCGCGACGGCGCGATCGCCAGCACCGCCTGGATGCGTCCGTCCCCATAAGCGGGCCAGGCTTCGTCCGGGGGAGTCTCCAGGCCGAGATCGGCCCGGTAGGCTTCGGTCGCGGCCCAGGTCGGGGCATACATGCACACCCGATCGGCGGCGTGCTCCGGCCGGGCGCAGGCGGCCAGGTAGCCGGCCGGATCGATCCGCGCCCCGCTCAGGGTCAGGGCCGTGAATCCGCCCAGCGAGTAGCCAATCACGCCCACCCGTCCGGTCTCGATCAGGCGGCCCAGCGGACTCGTGCCGGGCAGCCCGTCGATCACGGCCAGTACGTCCAGCGGCCGGTCGACCGGAACCCGTTCGGTGGGGACTCCATCGACGCCCAACTCCGCGTCCAGGTGATCGGGCGCGGCGACGACGAAGCCCAGCGACGCCAGGCGCACGGCCAGAAAAGCCAGATCGGTCCGCGTCCCGCCGTTGCCGTGCGAGATCACCAGCAGCGGGTACGGCCCGTCCGCGCTCAAAGGGGCGCTGCCCCGGCGTGGCTGCTCGGTGGAACCCGTTGCCGCCGGGTACCAGACCTCGACCGTCAGGCGGCGGTCGGGGCGCAACGGGTCGGATAAATGCAGCGTCCGCACGCCGACCGCGTACGGCCGGGATTGCGCGCGGGTCGTCCCCGGCCCGAAACACAATCCGATCACGATGATCAGCGCCAGCAGTTTCGTTCCATGTTTCATCAGGTGATCCTCCCTCCCACGCTTGCGCGGGGGCGATTGTAGCACCCCTCCCGCCGGCTCACTCGCCGGCTGCCCGCCGCTCTGCCAAAGTGCCGGATCAAAACGGCCAGGGAAACGCCCCTGGCCGTTTTGATCGCTACGCCTGGTTCATCAAGGGAACAGGAAGTACGCTGCCACGATCACGATCGCCGCCACCACCCCTATGGTGAACGAGGGTGAATCTCCGCCACCGGTCGCGGCCATGATCCCGTTCCCCAGGAGCAGCCCGCCCAGATACGCGGCCAGGGCGCACAGCACGACGACGATCAGCAGGCTCAGGAAGGGCAGCGTTCCGGTCGCCAGCCCGATGATCATGCCGATCACGATCCCGACCACCACCATGATCCGCGTGACCGTCATGTTGATCTCGTTCTGGCTCTGTTTGGCAAAGATCAGGGACCCCACCAGACCGACCAGCGCGCCGATCACGAAGCCCAGGATGGCGCTCGTGAGACCGGCCGTCAGCCCGCCGATAAACGACCCGCCCATGCAGCAGGCAGAGTTCAGAAAATGCTCGACGAAGTCGGACTGCTGCATCAGGGCAGCCGCCGTGATCGTGATGAAGTAGTAGACCGTGAAAATGACGACCGCCAGCAGCAGCAGGTTGACCAGCAGTCCCAAGCTCAGCTCGGTTGCCGGCACCTGCGGTCTGACCCAGCCAACCAGCAGCGCGCCCACCACGCCCAGCAGCGCGCCCACCACGATGCCCTTGATACTGATCTTCATTGGTTCTACACCTTTTGGGAAGAGAAGCACATTCCTGCGAGCACTCAGCTCTACCAGAACTTCCACCAGGGTTTGGCTGGTACTACCGCCCTGGCGGACGGCGTGCCGATCTTTTGCAGCGCCCCTTCCGCCTGCTTGCGGACACTCGCGTCGCCATCCTGCAAGGCCCGGATCAGCGCCTGCACGATCCATTCGACGAGGTCGGAGGCACGGCTGCCGCCGCTTTTGCTCATGGCGCGGGCCAGTTGCCCCAAAAGCTCGGCGGCCACCGCGCGCGCCGCGCCGGATGAATCCTGTTCCAGCACCTCGTTCAAGCCGTTGACCACGCGCACCACGCGACTGCTGACCTCCGATGTGGCGCGAAATTCGGCCAGCGCCAGAGCGCTTAGCTTCTGGGCCATGCCCCTTCGCTCGGCTTCATCGGAGGACTTCAACTTGAGGAAGTATTTCTGGAGAATGTCATTATCAGACAAGGCAACCTCCTGTCCATCCAGTCACGCAGACCGACACAATCTACCCTGTCGGCGAAGAGATCGAGGCAGGCCACCATAAGCTGGAGAGAAGGGGAGGGATGTTTTACGATGACCTTCCTTTGGAAGGATTATAGTCCTGGCTCATAAATGGGCAACCGCGCTGTTTCGCCCCCGTCGGGCCGGGCTGCCTGAAAAATGGACTTCCGTGATACACTGACTCAATCGCACGTGCATTAACGCGCCGCGTGTGCTTTTCCAGCTTTGCAGTTCTTCGCCGCGCGGTGTTTCTCGAATTCTGGCGTGAGGAGGAGGATAGAGCCGTGCATATCGTGGTCGGCACGCGCAGTGTCCCCGACACCAACGCCCGGCCGGAAGTCCGCGCCGGACAGGTGGCCTGGGGCGACGCGCCGCTCGTGATCAATCCCTGGGACGAATACGCCGTCGAGGAGGCGCTGAACCAGACCAGCGCCGCCGGGGGCAAGGTCACCGTGATCGCCCTCGGTCCGGAGGAGCACACGGTCGCGCTCCGGCACGCCCTGGCGATGGGGGCCGGCGCCGCCATCCGGCTGTGGGACGAAGCCTGGGCCGGGTTGGACAGCCGGGGCTACGCCGTGATCTTCGCCGCCGCCGTCCAGAAGCTGGGCGACGTCGACCTGGTCTTCTTCGGCAAGGAAGCCGCCGACGAGGCCACCGACCAGCACATCGTCCAGACGGCGCGCAGGCTGGGCTGGCCGCTGCTGGGCGGTGTCGCCCGGATCGTCAGCCTGGGCGCAGGGGGCGCGGGTGGCGGCGCTGAGGGCGAGCACAAAGCCTGGGCGCATCTGCCCGGCCTGGGATCGAAATCCCGACCGGCCTTCGAAGCCGGCCAGATCCGCGTGGAACGTCTGCTGGAAGAAGGCCGCCAGACGGCTGCCTGCCGCCTGCCTGCCGTGATGAGCCTCACCAAGGAGATCAACACGCCGCGTTACCCCTCCTTCATGGGCATCCGCAAGGCGACCAAAGCCGATATCCCGGTCTGGGACGCGGCGGCGCTGGGCCTCGATCTGCCCGCGCCCAAGGTCAGGGGGGGCGAGTTCCAGGCCCCGCCCGCGCGGGAAACCACCTGCGCGATCATCGAGGGTGATTCCGTCCAGGCCAAAGCGGCGGCCCTAGTCGACCGGCTGCTGGCGGAGAAGGTGATCTGACCATGAGCGTCTGCGTCTGGATCGAACAGTTCAAAGGCCAGGCCGTCCCGGCGGCCTGGGAAGCCCTGGGCGAGGGTCGGGCTCTGGCCGATGCGCTCGGCGGGCCGCTGACCGCGCTCGTTTTCGGGGAAGGCGTCGAAGCGCTGGCCGGGCAGGCCATCCAGCGCGGGGCCGATCGGGTTGTCCTGGCCGAGGACGCGACCCTGGCCGATTACCGCCTGGAGCCGTATGCCGCCCTGCTCGGTAAGGTGGTGGCCGAGGAAGCGCCCCGGATCGTGCTGGCCGCCGCCACGAGTCGTGGCCGGGAACTGCTGGCCGCCGTCGCCCTGGATACCGATGCGCCCCTGCTCAACGACGTGACCGAACTGGCCCTCGACGGCGGCGCTCTGAAGGGCGTCCATCCCGTCTACGGCGGCAAGCTGCTCGCCAGCCAGACCGCCGACGCGGCGGGGCCGCAGTTCGCCAGCCTGCGCAGCCGGACCTTCCCGGCTATTGCGCCCGATCCGGCTCGCGGTGGCGAGATCACCCGTGTCGGCCCGGTGCTGCGCGAGGATCAGATTGCCGTCAAGATTGAGGGCTTCGAGGCGACGGCGGGCGAGGTCAGCCTGACCGACGCCGCGATTGTCGTCTCCGGCGGGCGGGGCGTGGGCAGCGCCGAGGGCTTTGCCCCGCTGAAGGAACTGGCGGCCGTGCTCGGCGCGGCGGTGGGTGCCAGCCGGGCGGCGGTCGACGCGGGTTACATCTCCTACGCCCACCAGGTCGGGCAGACCGGCAAGGTGGTCAGCCCGGACCTGTACATCGCGTGCGGCATCTCCGGCGCGATCCAGCACCAGGCCGGGATGCGCACCAGCAAGGTGATCGTCGCCATCAAC
>JARKOQ010000249.1 GCA_029976005.1 Aggregatilineales bacterium
CGTCAGCCGGGGCGCGGGCGGGGCGCTGGCCACCAACGGCCAGTACCGGATCGAGCTGCCCGCCCTGACCGGGATCAATGTCGTGGAGACGACCGGCGCGGGCGACGGCTTCATGGGGGCCATGATCACCCGCCTGCTGCCCCTCTACGAGCAGCTTGGATCGCTGAAGGCCATCCCGGAGGCGACCGTGCGCGAGGCGCTGGCGTTCGCCAACGCGGTCGGCGCGCTGACCTGCACCAAAGCCGGGGCAATCCCCGCCCTGCCCACCCTGGCCGAAGTCGAGCGCTTCATCGCCAGTAGGAGCAGCCAGGCATGAGCACGCCCACCCTCACCCCCGCATCGCTGGCGGCGATGATCGATCACACCTTCCTCAAGCCGTTCGGGACGCCGGCCGACATCGAGAAGCTGTGCGCCGAGGCGCGCCAGTACGGCTTCGCCATGGTGGCGATCAACCCGGCCGAGGTCGAGACCTGCGTCCGGCTGCTGGCCGGGACGCCCGTCCGTGTCGGCGCGGCGATCGGCTTCCCGCTCGGCCAGAACACGCCGGAGGTCAAAGCCTGCGAGACCCAGGACGCCCTGGCGCGCGGCGCGGGCGAGATCGACACCGTGATCAACCTGCGCGCCCTCCAGGCCGGGCGGCTGGACGTGACCCGGCGCGAGATCGACGACCTGGTCCGCCTGTGCCGGGCGGCAGGCGCGATCAGCAAGGTCATCCTGGAGACGTGCTACCTGACCGACGACCAGAAGCGGACGGTGTGCCGGATCGCGCTGGACGCCGGAGCGGATTTCGTCAAGACCTCGACCGGCTTTGGCCCGGCCGGGGCGACGGTCGAGGACGTGCGCCTGATGCGCGAAACCGTTGGTCCAGTCATGGGCGTCAAGGCGGCGGGCGGCATCCGCGACCTGGCGACCGCGCGGGCGATGATCGCCGCCGGGGCGACCCGCCTCGGCACGTCGAGCGGCGTGGCAATCGTCGAAGCTTTGAGGGCCGAGGGCGGGTAGAACCGGGAAGGAATTGGCTCCCCATGACGACGGAGATACA
The DNA here is from genome assembly GCA_029976005.1 of Aggregatilineales bacterium. GTDB lineage: Bacteria > Chloroflexota > Anaerolineae > Aggregatilineales > Ch27 > JARKOQ01. Next base: position 1,043 of record JARKOQ010000249.1, read on the forward strand.
CCCGCGGCGGCTATACCTGCTCCAGTTGAAGATCGCCAGCGTCCCCACGCCGGCCGGCCCGCTGGAGATGGCCCTGGGCTGTTACCTGATCCGGATGAGCGACGGCCGGCACGTCCTGATCGACAGCGGCCTGTCCGCCGACTATCCCACGCCAGGACTGATCCCCCTCACGGAAGAGTCCACCGTCATCGCCCATCTCGACCGGCTGGGACTGCGCCCGGAGGACATCGACCTCCTGATCTGTTCCCACTTCGACATCGACCACGTGGGCTATCACGGGGCGTTCAGCGGCGCGGCATGCATCGTCCAGCGCGCCCAGTATGAGGCGGCCAAAGGTGGTCATCCCCGTTTTGCCGAGGGCCGTGCCCACTGGGATCATCCCGCGCTGCGCTACCGGCTGGTCGACGGCGACACCGAGCTATTGCCCGGCCTGAGCCTGATCGAAACCGGCGCGCACGTCCCCGGCCACCAGTCCATCCTGGTCCGGCTGCCCCAGACCGGCCCGGTCCTGCTGGCGATCGATGCCGTGCCCATGCAGTCCATGTTCAGCCTGGAGCGCGCCCCCTGGCCGGGAGACGAGGCGCCGGATCGCCTGCGCGCCGACATGCAAAAGCTGCTCGACCTCGTGGCCCGCGAAGGCGCGGCGCTGGTCGTCTTCGGCCACGATGGGGCGCAATGGCGGACGCTCAAGACCGCGCCTGATTGGTACGAATAGGCGGATAGTCCCAGCGTGGATGGGCGATTGACGCGCGGCAGGCTCAAAGCCAGCCGCTGAGGAGAAAAGCCCGCTAAAGGGGCTGGAAAGCACAGATCCAGCCTTTAGCCCCTTCAGCGGGCTTCCATTCCTCCAGCGGGATGCTTTGAGCATCCCGCGTGCGAGCGGCCATGCTGGTCCGCCGCGCAGTCGATGCGGATCGGGCGCTTAACACGCGGCGGACCGGTCAGTGACCCGTCCCTACACAACGCGACCGCGGTACTTCCCGGACACTTCGCCGCCTGTCGCTTTTCTCTGGCCTCTCGGTCTCTGGACTCCTGGCCTCTGTTTGACTCGACAGATCGCCCGATCCCGCCGCATAATAGGGCGTGCTTTGCCTGAATCTAAATGGAGCAAACCGGTCATGCGTGAATTCATCTCCCAGCGGGTGCAGAGCGTGCCACCGTCCGGCATCCGCCGCTTCTTCGATATCGCCGCCACGATGGACGACGTGATCTCGCTCGGCATCGGCGAGCCGGACTTCGTCACGCCCGGCCCCATCCTGCAGGCCGGCATCCAGTCCCTGGAGCGCGGCGACACCCACTACACCTCCAATTCCGGCATCCTGGAACTGCGTCAATCGCTGTCACGCTACCTGGAGCGCCTGTACGGGATCAGCTACGACCCCGGCGACGAGCTGTTGATCACGGTCGGCGTCAGCGAGGCCATGTACCTGACCATGACCGCCGTGATCGACCCCGGCGACCAGGTGATCATCCCGGAGCCGTGCTTCGTGGCCTACGCGCCGGAAGTCGTTTTCGCCGGGGGCGAGCCGGTGATGGTTCACACCCGCGTGCAGGAGGATTTCCAGGTGACCGGGGCGGCGGTCGAGGCGGCCGTCACCGCCCGCACCAAGGCGATCCTGATCGGCTATCCCAACAACCCGACCGGGGCGGTGATGTCCCGCGCTCGCCTGGAGGAGATCGCCGCCGTCGCGCGCAAGTACGACCTGCTCGTCATCTCCGACGAAATCTACGACCGGCTGGTCTACGGCGTGGAACATACCCATTTCGCCAGCCTGCCGGACATGCGCGCCCGGACGATCGTGCTCGGTGGGCTGAGCAAGTCGCACGCCATGACCGGCTGGCGGCTGGGCTGGGCCGCCGCGCCCAAGGAATTGCTGGGCGCGATGCGCAAGATTCACCAGTACACGATCATGAGCGCCCCGACCACGGCCCAGGTCGCCGCGATTGACGCCCTGGAGCACGGCGAGGAGCACGTCCAGCAGATGGTGGCCGAGTACAACCGGCGGCGGATGCTGGTCGTGAACGGCTTCAACGAGCTAGGCCTGAGCGCCTTCGACCCGCGCGGCGCGTTCTACGCCTTCCCCAGCGTGGCCGCCAGCGGCCTGGACGAAAACGCCTTCGCCGAGGCCCTGCTCCAGGAGGAGAAGGTCGCGGTCGTGCCGGGCAGCGCCTTCGGGGAGAGCGGCAGGGGCTTCGTCCGGGCATGTTACGCCACCGCCTACGAGAAGCTGGAAGAGGCCCTGGAGCGCATCCACCGCTTCATGCAGCGCCACGGGTAGAGTGACGGGGCATGCCCCGTCCGGGAGCGTAAATCGTAGGGGCGTTCTACTGAACGCCCCTGGACTTTGGCACTTCAAGGAGCCGGAGGGGATGACCTTCCGGTTCTTAATTGTGTCAGCGGCCGCCCAAAAGGGTCTCAAACGGCCTAAGGAAAGGCGGCGGCGTAGATCGCGTTGGCCAGCGCGAGGGGGAGG
>JARKOQ010000258.1 GCA_029976005.1 Aggregatilineales bacterium
ACTTCTTCATGCGCGCTCACAACCCATCATCCGGCAAAATCGTTCCCATTTATACCAGCCCGGCCCCAAAATACAAACGCCCGCCGTAAGCGAGCGTCTGAAATCGATCATCAGGTGGGCGGTATAGGACTTGAACCCATAACCTCCTCAATGTAAGTGAGGCGCTCCGCCAGTTGAGCTAACCGCCCATTTCTGCCTTGTATTCTAATCTAGCCATTCTGGTTTGTCCATCCCTGCATACTCCTGAATGGCCCCTAAGACATGCTGAACCTGACTCGTTCGATGAACCGCAACCTCGCAGGTTCCGTAGTTAAGCTTTCTTCCTCGCTGTTGACTGCTGTTGGGCCGTCGATTCACGATAATCTGCTTCAGACAATCGCACGGCAAGCCAAGCAAATCAAACCAGTACGCCACGATCCGGGCTGTCGCATCTTCACTTTCTGAGTAGCAACTGATTCGAATCTGAATATCGCTATCGGTGACATCCAGGCAAGAGCGAAGAAAACGCATGTAAAAAACGAGCATCTGAGGATCGGAGTTAACCAGAGTCAGTGAATTTCGTGACTTTCGACCCTCCGCCCAATAGAGCATACAGCCGGCCAGATGTAGAGGATCGCCCTCGCGGGCTTTGGCGCGACCTTCCGCCTGATAATGCTGCCGAAGCGCCCGATATTTGCGAATGACCGCCCGGCTGCCCTGATGCTGACTTTCATAATGAGTGTAGTGGGCCTTGAGGGCGGCTTGCTGTGCATCGGTCAGAGGGATGTCTCGCACCCAGTTGCTTACCGAGCTTTTGGCAACGTCCAGCCGCTGGGCTATCTCCGTAATCGCCAAGCCTTCTTCGCGCCGCAGCCTGCGTGCTTCCGTTCGAGCCTGGGGTTTCATTGCGCCTCCCTCACACACTGCCCACTGATGATATCACTTTTCGGTCAGAGGGCGGCTGGCCTTCGGCGACGTAGTGCAGTCATCACGAAAGCCAGCCAATGCGAGGGAATCACGCCGCGTATCGTTCGTGGGCGGCGATCGCCAGTCCGGCGGTGATGCTGGTGAACGCATCCTGGGCGACGACCTTTTCCCGCCCAAAGCGTTCTTCCAGCAGGCCAATGTACAGCGGGATGGAGGCCGAGCCGCCCGTGCGCAACACCACGTCGAGCTGGTGATTCTTCAGGCCGGCCTTACGCAGCAGTTCATCCAGCCCGTCGTTGATCGAGACAAGTGTCTGCCGGATTTGGTTCTCCAGGCGCATGCGCGTGTACGCCTCGCTGATTCGGATGTCCTCGGCGTTGAATCGGAAGACGCCGTAGAGCTGGTCAGACAGCTCGATCTTCAGCCGCTCGGCTTCGTTGCGCAGCGGGAAGCCCAGGTTGTTGTTAACCAGCGAGCGCAGCGCCCGGATTTTGAGCGGGTTGTTGCCGGTCCGCAGCGCTGTCTCGATCACCTCGGCGTTTTCGACGGTCGCCAGCTCCAACAGGGTCTGCCAGTCCTGGATGTGGCGGGTGATGTATTCCGGGAAGGGCAGTTCCTGGCGGCCCAGGCCGGGCCGGAACGTGGTGCCCGCCCCGAAGTACTTCTCCATCGTGCGCACGATCCGCCGGTCGATGTCGTCGCCGCCCAGCAGCACGCCCTCGGTGGCGATCACCTCCGGCGGTTGCGTCCCACCCAGCCTGACCACGGTGAAATCCAGCGTGCCGCCGCCGAAATCGAAAACCAGGGCCGTCTGCCGTTGCTCGGTCTGGACGTGGTAGGCGTAGGCGGCGGCGACCGGCTCCTTCTCGAACGAGACTTCTTTGAAGCCCGCCTGTCGCGCGGCCTGGACGAGTTGCGCTTCGGCGGCTGCGTCGACCGCCGGATCGTGGGAGAAGATCACCGGACGGCCGAGCACCACGGCATCCAGGGGCGCCTCCAGTTCCGCCTCGGCCTGGGCCTTGGCCTGCTGGAGGATCAGCGCGATCAGGTCGCTGGGGGTGTAGTGGCGCTTGAAGATGAACGTGCCCTGGTAGGCTTCGTCGCGGAGCACCGTCTTGACGGATTGCAGAAAGCGTCCCGGCGCTTCCACATCCTCGTAGGCGTAGACCTCCTGCTGAAAGAGCACATCGGAGAGGTCCAGTTCCACCATCCCGACCAGCCGCTTCTCGTAGCGCACCGGGCGGCCCACATTCTCGGCGATGTACTGGCGGGCCGCGTCGAATCCAATGGTCGCCTGGTGATCCCGTGTGATGTAGATCAGGGAAGGCAGCAGGCGTGGGTCTTTGTTGCTCGGATCCAGTCTGAAGTAGCGGACCTGCCGCCCGTCGAACTGGGCGAGGCTCGAATTGGTCGTTCCGAAGTCGATACCGGCTTCCGTCACGAGGCTCCTCCTGAGCTGGGGCAAGCGAAAATGCCCGGGGCGGCCCCAGCCGGCTGGTTTAGCCGGGGAAGCCTCCACGGGTGTCGCCAATGGCGGATTGATGATTCTACACCAGAAGATGCCCCGTTTGAAGACTCAATTCGGAGCTACTGAGGTGAGTCGGGAATCACGAAGGGCTGCGCGGTTGGAATCGCCAGCGGCGCAATCGTGGGCAGCGGCACGGCATTGGAATTGTTTGAAGGCAGCAATCCCTGCCGGGCGATGATCGGCTGTGGCATGATGATCAGGGCAAAAACCAGCACCGTCAGCCAGCCCACGACCTTGCGCCGGAGGTCCAGCGGGGTAATGTCGTCGTGAGGCGGTGGGTGACGCAGGCCGGTCAGGCTCGCCAGGAAGGCCCAGATCAGCCAGGTCGGCCACAGCAGCAGCCCGCCCAGCGCCAGCGCGAAAAAGGTCGCGCCGGCCAATCCCCACGCCAGCCGGCCCACCAGCGCATAGGCCACGTGCCCGCCGTCGAACTGGCCCAGCGGCAGCAGGTTGAGCGCCGTGAGCAGCACGCCGAACCAGGCGGCCAGCGCCACCGGATGGAGCAGAATCGCCCGGCTCAGACTGCCCTCGGTCACGACCAGACTCCCGAGCCAGTCCAGCAGGGGCGGCGTGCCCACCCCACGAAAGGACATGGTGATCGGCGCGCCGAACTCGATCGGCGGCAACAGCAGCCCGATGACGAACAGCGGCAGCGCGACGGCCAGCCCGGCCAGGGGACCGCTGATTCCCACGTCGAACAGCACCCGGCGGGTTTGCAGAGGACTTCGGATGAAGATCGTCGCGCCCAGGGTGCCCAGACTGCCGGGAATCGGCAGAGGGATGAAATAGGGCAGCGTGACCTTGACGCGGTGGTAGCGCGCCGCCACATAGTGCCCCATCTCGTGAACGCCCAGGATCAGCAGCAGGGTCAGGGCGAACGGGCCACCCGCCGCCAGAATCTGCCCCAACGAGGCCGTGCCGCCCGTCTGGAGCAGGAACGCCCCCGCGTAGATCGTGGTGGCGATCGTCGCCAGCAGCAGCGCCACGTGCAGCCAGACCGGCGAGCGGCCGGAGGCCCGCGCCAGCCGGCGCAGCAAGCCACCGCCCGTTTCCTCGTCCGGCGTGCCCAGTAGCCCCTGGACGGCCAGCACCACGTCCGCGCCGCGCTCGCGCTGCAGGAATGGCGTGAAGCCCAGCGGCTCCAGCGCGGCGGAAAGCCGGGTGAACGCCTCACCGGGAGCGATCGACAGCCGTCCCTGGAACGAGATCGCGTAGTTCTCGAAGCGGCTGATCTCGGTTTCGCCCTCGATGGTCAACACCTCGGCAACGACCGCGCGCACCTGATCGAGCAAGGTCGCTTCCACCGAGGCTGTTTCGGCCAGCGGGCCGTCAAACGTGCGTGATTCGTTGATGGTCATCAGACTTTGGGCAGCACGATACTCTGCTGCTTCTGGTACTTGCCCTTCTTGTCGGCATACGAGATTTCGCACGGCTCGTCCGCCTCGAAGAACAACACCTGGGCAATCCCCTCGTTAGGATAAATCCGGGCGGGGAGCGGAGTCGTGTTGCTGATTTCCAGAGTCACGTAGCCTTCCCACTCCGGCTCGAAAGGCGTCACGTTGACGATGATGCCGCAGCGGGCCAGGGTCGACTTCCCCAGGCAGACGGTCAGCACGCTGCGCGGGATGCGGAAGTATTCGATCGTCCGGGCCAGGGCGAACGAGTTGGGCGGGATCAGAATCGGGCTGTCGGACGTGACCGACACCATCGAGTTGCCGTCGAAGTTCTTGGGGTCGACGATCGCGGAATAGACGTTCGTGAACACGTTGAACTCGTTCGAAACGCGAATGTCGTACCCATACGACGACAGGCCGTAGCTGATCACGCCGTGATGGACCTGGTGATCGACGAACGGCTCGATCATGCCCTGCTCCAGAGCCATCTTGCGAATCCAGTGATCGGGTTTAAGTCCCACGAGGCGCTTCATCCTTCCGTCACTAAACACATCGAACCGGGCGACAGCCTACATGACTTCCGGCGCGCTCATCCCCATCAGGGTGAGCAAACGGTGGAATACCACCTTGGCGGCGTGGTAGAAGCGCAGCCGGGCCCGCGCCACGTCTTCCGGCACCTCGCTGTGGAAGACGCGCACCGAGTCGTACAGCGGATGAAAGAGCCGGGCCGTCTCCAGCGCGTAGAACGCGATCTGGTGGGGAGCCATCTCGTCGATGGCATAGGTCAGCGCCTCGCCCATCCGCAGCACCTGACGCAGGAAAGCCGCCTCGTTTTCGCCCAACAGATCGAGATCGGCCCCTTCGTCCGTGAAGCCCTGCTCGTCCGCCATACGGAAGATGCCTGCACAGCGCACGTGCGCGTTCTGGATGTAGAACACGGGATTCTCGTTGTTGCGCGCAATCGCCAGATCGAGGTCGAAGTCCACGTCGGTATTGGTGCTGCGCGCCAGCAGGAAGTAACGCACCGGGTCGGAGCCGACAATGTCGAGCACGTCGTCGATCGGGATCACATCCCCGGCGCGGGTGCTGCCCTTGATCAACTGGCCATCCTTGTAGATGCGCACCATCTGGTGGATGACCACGTGCAATTTGGCCGGATCGTAACCAAGCGCCGTCAGACCGCGCTGGACCGTCTTGTACTGAGTCCCATGATCCGCGCCCAGGATGTTGACCATCTGATCGAAGCCGCGCTCGAATTTGTTGACGTGGTAGGCCACGTCCGGCAAGGTATAGGTCGGATCGCCGGATGCCTTGACCACCACCCGGTCTTTCTCGTCGCCCAGCGTCGAGGAACGGAACCAGGTCGCGGCGGGCGTGCCCTGAGCTTCCGCCGCGGCGCGCTCGGCCTCGTCGGCCCCTTCCCAGACGGCGGCTTCGTAGACAAACCCGCGCGCGCGCAGGTCGTCCAGCGCCTTCCAGACCGAGCCATCATCGTACAGGCTGTTCTCGTTGAAGAACACGTCGTGGTAGACGCCCAGCCGGTGCAGGGAATTGCGAATCCAGCCGAAGATGATCTTCTCGGCATACTCCTTGAAGGGCTGCCAACCCTTGCCGATCCAGTCCTCGCCGACTTCCTGAAGCAGTTCCTCGGCGATCTCCTTGAGATATTCGCCGGCGTAACCATCGGCGGGCATGGCAACGTCATGCCCGATCATTTGCAGGTAGCGCACCTGGAGCGTCCGGCCGAGCATTTCCATCTGCCGCCCGGCATTGTTGAAGTAATACTCGCGTTCGACGGTGTATCCGGCCGCTTCCAGCAAGCGAGCGATGGTATCGCCCACGATCGCGCCGCGCGTGCGGCCGATGTGCAGCGGCCCGGTCGGGTTGGCGCTTACAAACTCGACCTGAGCCCGCTTCCCCTGCCCGATGTCCAGGGTGAACAGCCCTTCGCCCTCGGCGATAATCGCCTCCACCTGCTGCTTGAGCCAGGCTTCGCTTAGCCGGAAATTGATGAAGCCCGGCCCGGCCACGCTGACTTCGCCCACGAAGGGAGCTTCCGGCAGGTGCCGGATGATGATCTCGGCCACCTGGGCGGGGGCTTTGCGGGCCAGCTTGCCGAGCTGCATCGCCACCGGCGAGGCATAGTCGGCCAGCTCCGGGTTGGCCGGCGGCTGCACGCGGACTTCCGGGATTTCAAACGCCGGCAGTTCGCCGGCGGCCTGGGCGCTCTCGATGGCACGCCGGATCAGGGCGGCGTGCTCCTTGGGCATGATTTTCACGCGGGCACTCCTTACTTCCACATACCTTCTGGAAAGGATGAGAACGCGGACATTCTAGCATGCCGGACAGGGGCTTTCAATAAGACGGCTGCCGGGGAACCAATCTGGCCGGACATCACCCCGAACAAGTGACGGCCAACCCTGGGCCAGCCTCGTTCGTCGCACTAGAATCAGTTGACTTCATCGCCTGGGAAGGCCATGCCATTATGATCGACTATGAACGGGAAAGCGCCCGGTTCAAGGCGCTGGGGCATCCGGTCCGGCTGCAAATCCTGGACCTGCTGCGCCGCGGCGAAGCCTGCGTCTGCCACATGGAGATCGAGCTGGACAAACGCCAGGCCTACATCTCGCAGCAGCTCATGGTGCTGAGGGAAAGCGGGCTGGTGGAAGCCCGCAAGGATGGCATGAAGGTCTTCTACAGCCTGGCCGACGGCACGCTAAACGACCTGCTGGAACAAATCCTGGGGCCAATTCCCCCTGGGGAACCGGTCGGGATGATCGGCTGTCCGTGCGAGGTCTGCGGGGCCGAGCCGATCGCCGAGCTCATCGCCCGCCGCAAGCTGCGCGGCCTCAGGCCCTCCGATCAGGATACCTTGTGATCGTCCCCGGCGCGGCCGTGGGCTTGGGTCATGGCGAACAGTTCCAGCACGCCGTCCTCCCCCACCGGGGCGCGCCGCTCGCAATGCCCGCAGACCCATTCGCCTGAATTCAGCGGCAGCATCTCGACCGCGCCGCACACCGGGCAGCGCAGCACCTCCGCCAGCGGCCGCGCACCGGTCGGCCGCGACTGGCCGGGCTTTTTGGCCCAGATCAGGTCGTACTCCACCTGCCAGCGTTCCGAGCGAACCTCGACCAGCCCCAGTTCTTCGCTCAGGAAGGTCACCATGCCAGGGGTAGTCCGCGTCCGGCCCGGCATCAGGCGCGCCTCCGTCCCCTTGCGATTCGTGATGAGCAGCACGCCGCCCGGACGCAGCACGCGGACCAGTTCGCCCAGGTTCTCCTTCGGATGCGGGAGAAATTCCAACCCTTCGATGCATGTTACCATGTCAAACGTATCGTCCGGGAACGGCAGGGCCATCGCGGTATGCCAGATCAAATCGGTCCGGCGGCGGAACCCGTACAACTTCACCGCCGCGTGAAAGAGCATCTGGCGGCTCAAATCCAGTCCGACGACCCGTCCCTGAAAAGCATCCTGCTCCAACAGGATCAGCGGGACGCGCCCCGTCCCGGTGGCGACATCCAGCACCAGTGGCGCGCGCACGTCGCGCAGCGCGTCGATGATCGGGTGCGCCAGAAACCACTCCTCGTAGCCGCGATCGTACTTCTTGATCCCATCGTAGCGCGACGCGTACACGTCATACAGCCAGACCACCACCCGCCAGCCGAGATACATCCCCTCGGTGCGGATCAACAGGTAGTAGGCCGCCAGCAGCACAAGCGCGGCGATCCCCGCGCCAATCAAAATGTGATCCAGTCTCATCGTACGAGCAATCCTACCTCACGCAGCCAGATCGCTGCCTGAGCCATCCCCTCGTCCAACCCGATTCGCGGCCGCCAGTCCAGCAGCCGGGCCGCCTTCTCCATGCTGTACACGCGCCGCCGGGCGATCACCCCGTCGATCATCTGGCCCACCGGCTGCGGCTCCCCCGCCAGGCGGGTGACGATCTCCGCCAGCGGCGCGATTCCACGCAGCACGCCAATGGGAATCGGGAGCACGATTCGCCGCCCGGCCATCGCCGCATAGGCCCCCAGAAACTGCCGCCACGTGGGCGGCGGATCGGACACGCCGTTGAACGCCTGCCCGACCGCGCCGGGATGCGCCGCCGCGACCAGGATCAGGTCGACCAGATCGTCGATGTAGATCGCCGGACAGGGTGTATCTCCATCCCCCGGCAGAACAGCCGGGGTGCGGTTCGTCAACTGGAACATCTTGCGCGTCCAGAAGCCGGAGCGCGGGCCGTACACCATCCCCGGCCGGATAATGGCATAGGGCAGTCCGGCCTCCGCGCACCGGGCGCGCAGCCGCGCCTCACCCAGGGCCTTGCTCTGGCCATAATGCTCGGTCCCCGGCCGCAAGGGAGTCTCCTCCGTGACGACGGACTCCGGCCCGTAGCCATACGCGGCGATCGAACTGACATGCACCAACCGCCGGACTCCGGCCGCGTGGGCGATCTCGGCCAGCATCCCAACGGCAGTCACATTGGCTGCGTACTGCACGGCTGCCGGGCCGCCCAACGCCGCCCCGACGTTGAGCACGATCGCGCAGCCCTGCACAGCCCGGCGCAGCGCGTCCGCGTCGGTCAGATCGCCGAGAACCGGCTCGGCCCCCAGGCGGGCGACGGCGGAGGCTTTCTCCACTGAGCGCGCCAGCCCGCGTACCCGCGCGCCCTCCGCCGCCAGCCGCGCCACGAGCGCCCCGCCGATGAAGCCGTTGGCCCCGGTCACCAGGATAGACTGTCCCTGAAAAATCATCCTCCGCGTCCTATTGACCCGCCGGGTCTTCCGGCGTCTGGCCGGGATAGAGCAGGATGCGCGCCACGGTCAGCGCCTGCTTGGGGGTGTAGTCGGCCTGCCACAGCCCGAAGTGGCTGTCCACGCCATCGGGGGCCGCTTCGGCCGGCACATCGAAGGCCGTCCAGATCACCCACCCGGCCAGCCCGTCGAAGGCCATCGCCTCCAGGGCGTCGCTCAGCAGATCGGCCTGCCGGGTCTCGCTGAGCTGGGCCGTGCTGTAGCCGACGTGGAGCACCACCAGCGGCTTGGCGGTCAGGCCGCGCAGCCGCGCCACCCGCTCGCGCAGCCGGATCGCGTCGTCCCGGTGATGCAGCCCCACGAAATCGACGTAGGGCAGCGTGGCCGCCTCATCACGCAGCCAGCCCGCCGTGATCAACTGGCGAGGAGCCTGCGAGCGAATCAGGGCCGCCGTCGTCCCCAGCCAGGCCAGCACCTGCTCCCGCGAAAAGGCCGCCTCGCCCTCCAGCGGCGCATAGTCCAGATCGCCCGCGTCGCGCAGCTCCCAGGCCAGGATCGCCGCCTCGTTCCGGTAGCGGTGGGCCAGGAACAGAGTCCGGGCGGTCGTGTGGGCCGGGCTGCCGTACAGCGGATAGGCGCTCAGATCGGGCCGGTCGTTCAGGGTCAGCACCAGCCGGAAGCCGCGCTCCGCCGCCAGCCGGATGATCGCGTCCAGCCGGGAGATGGCTTCCGGCGCGGCGATCGCGCCGTTGCCGGGACACATGAACAGCACGTCGTAAGGAAGCGCCAGGCGAAGGACGTTGAAACCCGCCTCGCGGATCAGGTCCAGCTCCCGCCGGACCGCGACCAGGTCGACCCCCGACCAGAAGCGCGAATCGGCCCAGCCGCGCGGCGTGTAGCTCACCCCGTGCACGAGAAAAAGCGCGCCATCCAGGGTCAGATCGCCGCCGTCCACGGCCACATAGCCGGCGGCGTTGGAAGGGATGTAGGGCAGCAGTACCGCTGCTTCGATCGTCTCCGGCGTACAAACTTCCAGACCGGGGGCCAGGCTCGAACTGAGACGGGTCAGGGCGTCGGTCGCCTCGAAGCGCTCTGGAGCCAGAGTCTGGGCCTGGGTATAGCGGGCCGCCGCCTCGCGCGGGCGTCCTCCCGCTTCGAGGGCCAGGCCGTGGGCATAATAGGCCGCGTAGAGCCGGGCAGCCGTGGGCCGACCCGGGCCGCACTCCTGACCCGCAGCCTGGAGATACTCCAGGGCGGCGATTACCTGATCCCAATCCCTGGCCCACAAGGCCTCGACCGAGGCGCACAAACTCGCCGAGGGATCGTCCTCCGGCTCCGGAACCAGCGTCACCAGCGCCGGGCCGGACGCATCCGGCGGCGCGCCGGCCGGGACGCGAGCCGCGCATCCGGCCAGGAAAAGAGGCCACAGAATCAGGAACCACCACCGGCCGCGCACGCCGCCCCCTACCCGCCCAGCGTCTCGGCGGCGGTGACGACCACGCCCTGGGTATCAACCGTGGGAGTCCAGACCCGGGAGAGCACGTCACGCGCGTCGAACACGGTCTGGATCGCGTCCGCGATCTTATAATGGTTGGCCAGGGAGAAGATCAGCAGGGCCGGCCCCTGCCCGCTGATCGTGACCGCCGCGGCCCCGGCCTCACGCGCCGTGCGGACGACCTCCGCATACGAGGGAATGGCGCGCTCAACCAGCGGCGTCAGAAGGCGATCCGCCCACGCCTGGCCAAGCAGCTCGAAATCGCCGGAACGCAGCGCCTCGATCACCAGGCCGTAGCGCCCCAGATTGAAGAGGGCATCCTCCATGTCGATCTTGCGCGAAAGGTGGATCGTCTCCGGGTCGTAATCCGCGACCGTGGGCAGCACCACCAGGACCTTGAACGGCGAGACGTCGATTCGCCGGTAGAGCGCCGCCCCCTCGCTCCCGGCCGCGCTAACGGTCAATCCGCCCAGCATCGCCCCCAGCAGCCCATCCGCCCGGCCCATGATCTCGGTTCCCATCGCCAGCAGGTCGGCCCGATCCAGGGGGTTGCCCATCAGGCTGTTGGCCCCGATCAGGCCCGCGATGGTCATGGCCTCCTCGCCGCCCAGCCCGGATTGGAGCGGGATGCCATTCCGAATATCGATTCGGAGGCCGGTGGGACTGTCTTCCACCCGCTGAAAGACCTGGATCGCGGCGTACATCGCCGGATGGTAGCAATCCGGGGTGAGATCGGCGCTGTCCTCGCCGCGCGTCTCGATGATCAACTGGGAATCGCTGCGCTCGACGAACGTCGCCGTCACGTGCATTCCCAGGGCAAGCGAGAGGCTCTCCACGCCGGGGCCAAGATTGGTACACACAGCCGGGACGGTGACTTTGGCCTTGCGCATCCTTGCCCCCTAGCGCGCCTCCGCCAGCGGCAGCACGAAGGTGAACGTGCTGCCTTCGCCGTACGTGCTCTCTGCCCAAATCTGGCCGCCGTGGCGCTCCACGATGGTGCGGGCCACCGTCAGCCCCAGGCCGCCGCCCGGCAGATTACGCACGTACTCGTCGTTGGAACGGTACATCCGGTCGAAAATCTGCTCCAGCTCGCCCGGCACGATCCCGATCCCCTGATCGGCCACGCTGCAAAAGGCCTGCTCGACATCCTGCCAGCAGTGGATGGCGACTGACTGTTCGGCATGGGAATACAGGATGGCATTGTGCAGCAGGTGATAGATCGCAAGCCTCAGCCGCGCCGGATCGCCCATCACAATCGGCATCGGGTCCTGCTTGGACACGGCAATGATCACCCCGCGCACCCTGGCGAAGGGCGCCAGCTCGGTGACGATGCTCTCGATCAGCGTGCTGAGCTGGACCGGGACATGTTCCAGCGGCATCCCCGCCTCAATCCAGGCCAGTTCCACCAACGACCCGATCAGGTCGAACAGCTTCTGGGAAGTCTGGCGAATGCGAGTCAGGAAACGCTCCTGCTGCTCGTTGACCGGTCCGAACTTCTGCACCAGCTCGGCGAAGCCTTCCAGCGCCGAAAGGGGATTGCGCAGATCGTGGGCAACCGTCCGGGCCAGGGCTTCTCGCCGCGATTCCAGATCGCGCTGCTCGGTCACGTCCTGAAGCACGACCATCCGCCCGCCGTCCTCGAAAGTCGCGCCAAATCCGACCGCCAGCCGGTGTTCCGGCAGGCGAATGTCCACGGTGATGTCGTTTTGCAGGGTCAGCAGGTTGACCAGCAGACGATTGGCCTTGAAGACCTGGGAAGGCAACCTGGCGAGGCAGTCCTCCGGCGTGACCCTGAGCATCGCGGCCGCGGACGGATTGATCCGGTCGATCCGGCCGTCCGCGTCCAGCGTGATCAGCCCATCGGACGTGGTGCGAAACAGGTAGTCATAGCGCGCGCGAAGGGACATCCCAACAATCGTTTCTGGCGGTGGGCGGTGCATTCACATCCCGGCCCCGTAGACAATCACACTCCGGCTTCAGGCCGCCTCCGGGCGACCCACGCCGTTACGCGAAGGGATCGCTTCGGTCATCCTCCGCAACCACGTTGACCCGGACTGTGCCGGTGCGCGGCGGCTCCGGCGCCGGCGCTTTGCGGGCCACGAATGGTTTGGAGGCCGGCTGTTTGACCGGCTTGCCGTCCGCCGCTTCGTCCTCGACCGCCCGCCACTTCGTACTGCGGACCCGCTTCTCCACGCCCGAGGGAAACACAATCCGCGCCCCCCGGCTGTCCCGCTCGACCGTCACGCCCCGGTGCGTGATCGTGACCGGCCAGGGCAGCGCATAGTCTCCGCCGATCCACACCCGCCGCTCGGAGATCACACGCGCGCCGATCAGCCGCCACAACACGTCCAGCAGCACGATCCCGCCCAGGTGGTTGCGTTCTCCCAACCCGGCCGATGACTCGCTGTCGTAGGCTTCGTGGAATGCCTTTTCCGCGCGCAGAAGCGCGACCTGGGTCTTAAGCAGGCGCTCCAACAGATCGGCCGCCAGCGCCGGCCGACCGGCTTCGATCAGGCCCTCCGCCAGCAAGGCGTTCCAAAGCGGATACACACCTCCGCAGCCGTTCGCCCCTTCCGGGTCGTAGGCTGCGTCCTGGGCATCGCAGCGTGGCACGCCCTGAGACCGCCAGTAGCGGGTCGGGTCGGTCAAGGTCTGGATCGCCTGCGCGGTCCGGGTTTCATCCAACCCACCTGCCCACAGCGGCAGCAGCCCGGAGGCATCCTGCCGCGTCCAGTCCGGGCGCGACACGCGCAGGGTATACACCCGGCTCAGTCCGCGCGCGATGACCCGGTCGATCCGGCTGTAGACTCCGCCGCTTGTCGCGGCTCCCACGCCCCGGTGCCACGCGAACGCCTCGCGGGCCAGCGTCTCGGCATAAGGCTGCCCGCCGGCATCCAGTCCTTCCAGCGTCACTTCACAATCCGGGATGTGGTCTCGCCCGCCCAGGGCACGTACCACCAGCCGGCCGGGCAGATTCAGTTCCAGCGAGGGGATCAGCGCCTCGTCGCCGGGGCCTTCCGCCACCAACCCACCGGGGGGCGTCTGATGCGTATCCCGATCGCGGGCCAGGAAGCGCCCTCCGGCCGTGTCCCACATCTGGCCGAGCGCCGCGCGCAGCCTTTCCACCCGGCCGGTCAGGACCGGGATCGCGCGCTTCTTGCCCAGCAGCCCGGCCATCGCCAGCAAGGACTCCCCCTCGCGGATCAGGTAGGCCGCCAGATCGGGAGTCTCCGCCAGACGGATGTCGATATTCTCGGCCCAACGCCGCAGCGGGGCAAACGCCGGATGGCCGCCCAGCCCGGCCTGCTGGGCGCTGCGCCATTCCGGCAGACCATCCTGATCCTGGTCGAGATCGGCCGCGAACCAGCGCTCGAAGAAGCGTCCCAACACCGGGAACACCTCACCGATGAAGGCGCTGTCCTCGGTCAGCTCGTAGACTCGCCAGGCGGCGGTCGCCAGCAGCGGCAGGCTGAGCATCCCGGCGCGCTGGCCGCCCAGGCCCGGCTTCCAGTCGATGAAGCCATCCGCGCCCGCCACGCTCACGAAATTGCGGAGGATGCCCTTCGCCAGTGCCGGCGCGGCCTGCGCGAGCACCGGCAACAGCAGGTAGGCATCCAGGGCAGACTGGCCGCTCCACTCCGCGTAGTAGTCGCTGCCATCGCCAGCCGGGCTGAAGCCGCGCCCCGGAATACGGGCCGTGACGAACGAGGGATAGGGCAGTCGCCCGGTCGGCCCGACCAGACTCCCCAGGGCCAACCGGTAGCTCAACGCGATCGCGGCGTCGCGCTCGCGATCCCCGGTCTGGATGGTGGGCGTCTGGGCATTGATCTCCGGCAGTTCCTTGAGGTAAGGCTCCCAGTCGACAGCCGTGAGCCAGTGGTGAGCCAGTGCCAGCGACTCGTCCAGGCTCGATCGCCCGGCGTGCACCCAGCGCAGCACCGCCTGACCGCCTGCCGGAAGCGAGACCCGGCTGGCCAGCTTCGGGCTGCTGCCGCTGATAGGGCCGGCATTTTCCAGCAGGATCACCGGCTGCAAGCCGCCCACGTTCTGAAGGTGAAGCCCCACCTGGCCGCCGCTCAACTCCAGCAGGTTGATCTCGCCCGCCTCTTCCTCGCGCATGAACTGCGCGAACAGGTCGAGTCCGGCCTCGGTAGGCCGGTCGCCGTCATTGCGCAGCGTCACCCGCCCACCGACCGCATGCGATTCCATGACCCAGTATTCGATCTGAAGGGCGAGGTGCGGCGCGGCAAAGGCAGTCAGGCGCAGGTAGTTGGGATACAGGTCGTGGAGCACCGGCTGGCGGGCGTAAGCGTCCGCCTCGTAGACCACCCGGCCGTCAATCACCCACATCGGAACGAGCCGGGCCAGCCCGCATCGGCCACCGTAGCGGGTCGTCAGGGCCAGCGCGGGGGATTGCCCGGAGCCAAGCTCCAGCTCCCAGATCTGATCGTCGGCGTAGTCAGTTTGAAACTGGCGGACGTCCGCCGCCAGACACAAGCTGAGTGGATCAGACACGGTTAGCTGCCAGTTACGCATCGGACTCCCCTTGCAGACGTATCCAGCGTGGAATGAGGCCCAGGCTTCCTACAACGTGCGGCCCATGCGCATGCATGAGCCGCACGCTTCAGGCTCTCGGACGAATGCCCGTCTGTTTACTCGATGAGCCGCCAGGTATTGTCGCGTTCCTCGAATGCGAACGCCTGCCGTCCCAGGCTGTAGAGCACGTGTACGCCGGGGCCGGCCACGTAATTGCCTCTGCTGTCCAGATAGCCCCCCGGCCGGTATTCGTATTGCGTGACGAATCCATACTCCGGCCCGGTCGCCCACCCCAGAGCCGCCTTGATCTCCGGATCCTCGCGCCAGATTCGGCCAAATCCGCGGATCGGCTGGAGCAGGTTGGCGGGTGGCGTCAGAGAAGGATCGTCCTCCGGATCGCCTTCAACAAACGTGTCCTCGAACTCCATCCACACGCCGTTGGTGAGCGAACCCTCCGCGTTGATCATCACCCAGATCGTCTGGGTGGGTTGCAGCCAGAACATCCGGCCGTGCTCGAAGCTCTGCTCCGCGACCTGAATCTGGGAAACCAGAGCGGTCGGCAGCGGATTGGCGGTCGGCATCGCCGTCGGGAAAGCCGATGTATCGCCCGTTGTGGAGGGAGTCGCGGTCGCGTCGCCGCTGGCCGGAGTCGCCACGGCCGAGCCGCTGGCCGCCAGCGCGGTCAGGGTCGGCGGCTGAAAGGTCGGAGAAAGCACGATATACACCTGGGTTTCCGGCGGGCCGGAACAGGCCGCCACCGCCAGGACAAGCATCAAAGCCAGTGCGACAACACCGAGTCGGGAATTGTTCATCATATCACCCATACTTCCGTGATCCTGCCCCCCAGGACACAAACGGGTTCATTGTAACAGTCGTGCACCTCGATGCAAGACTCCCGTCCCAGACTCCCCACGCAAGAGCATAACACAGAATCCCCAAGATTAACCGACGCCTGGCTGACATCATCCGGTCAGACCAATATGGCGCTCATCCGGCCAGCTCGGATTCCTCCTGGATGATGACCGTCTCGTAGATGTACACGCGGACGCCCGGCTGTCGCCACGCGCCGGACGGCTGGCCCATCTTCCGGCACAGCAGGTCCAGGAAGTCCTCAGGCTCAGGCGCGCGCTCCCAGACCTGCGGCAGGAATGTCGCCCGGCCAGCCCCGATCGCCAGAATCACGCCGTCCCGATTGGGCCGCAGCTTCCGGAGCAGGTCCTCCGGGGAGTCGAAAGCCAGCTCGACCGGCGGAGTCAGCAGCGACAATTCGATCTCGATGTCGTCCATCTCCTGGGGCTGCACCGCCATGAAACGCGGGTCGTACAGGGCCGTCTGCACTGCCGTCTGGCAGATTTCATGCGCCAGGGGTTGGCGAGCGGCCAGCACGCCGGTACAGCCGCGCAGCATGCCATCCCGGGTATGCAGGGTGACAAAACAGGCGCGCGGGGCCTGGAGGGCTTCCGGCAGAGTTTCCAACGTGGGAAATGTCGGCCGGCCTCCGTTCACCGCGGCAGTAATTGACTCGCGGGCCAGCCGCAGCAACAGGCGTTCTTCCTGAGGGGTGTACTGATCGCTCATGGCTCTTCCGACCTTCCCGACCAACGATCATCCCCATTTTATCACGGCTGGCCTCAAAGAGGCTCACCGTAGAGCGAGCGCAGGATCAGCGGAGTCAGGCCGGTGAGATCGGTCAGGCCGCCGGCGGAGGCCGCATGGCCTTGGCCCACAATCAGGGTCGGAACCTGGTTTTCCGTGTGCTTGCGCGTGGACAGGTCCTCCATGTTGCCGTGATCGCTGGTCACCACGATCAGGCCGTCCTCCGGCCAGTCCTCCAGCACGCCGGCCATGACCTCATCGAAGCGTTCCAGCATGGCAACCCCGTGTTCGAACGGCCCCCGGTGCCCGATGACGTCCGTGACCCAGGTCGAGAAGAAGGTCAGCGTGCGCTGGCGCGCCAGCCCGGCCAGGCGTCTTCCGACCTCGCGCGGGGGGTAGACCGGCGTATCGGTGTAGCCCAGCTCGCTGCGCCAGCCTTCGCCGGTCCAATCCGCACTGAAGGCCTCGCCGCGCCGGAATGCTTCTTCGTCCATCAGAGGCAGCCCGGCCTCGTGCACCGCCTGCTGGATCGCGGAGCGCAGTCGCTTGCCCCGCTCAACTGCGTCGAAGAAGCCCGGCGGATAGGCATCCACCAGCGCGGCCGAGTCCCCCCGTCCGACCACCTGCTTGAACAGGTTATCCTCGGCCAGGATGGCCCGGATCGACGCGTTGGGGCGCGGCCCGTAGTGCATCCCGATCTCGGCCGCCACGTTGCGCCCGGTCAGGATCGCCGCCTGCCCGGTGGCGCTCTGCGGGCGGCCCGCCACTCCCAGGCAAGCATCCGTCGGCACGAAGCTCGCCCAGGCCCCGGCGCGCGACTCCCGCCCGCGCAGCCAGCGTCCCCCGGCCATATCGTCCAGCAGCGGCGTGTGGGCTGCGGCAAACGGATTGTGGATGGGATCGTCCTCTCCCAGCCCGACGCCGTCGAGGAAGAAGAAGAGGACATGCTTGACTGCGCTCATGGAAACGATGGACTCCTTCATCCGTCAAGCCGGACCCCCGTACGATGGCGATTGCGGCCAGGGTGCTTTTCACTATGCTAGAGATCACAGTGAGTATTCTAGCGTGCCACCAGGTTTTGTCGCGGAAATCTGGAGCAATCCAGTCGAACTCAGACCGGCAACGTTCAACAAAGGATGAGTGAAACATGATGAGATCGCGCGTTTTCCTGCTTCTGGTCACCGCGTTGATCCTGGCCCTGGCCCCGGCGTTGACCCTGGCGCAGGGCCTCGATCAGACCTTCACCTGGGCCGAGACCGGCCTGAGCATCGCCTATCCGGCGGGCTGGGCGTCGATTCCGATGGACGAACAGACCGTCATTCTCAGCTCGAACCCTGACCTTGACCCGACAGCCGCCGATCTCCCGCCCCTCCAGGCCGTCATGATCCTGGCGCTGCCGGCATCCGTCGTCACGTCGCTCGAACAGCCCTCCGATCTGCTGGGCATGTTTGTGGCGGAATTCGGCGGGGAAGCCACCGAGCCGGTCGACGTGACTCTGGCCGGGATGGAAGGCCTGCGAACCTCCCTTGAATCGACCGAAGACGGGGTCGTCATGGATACCGTCGTCCTGATCGGTGCGGACTTCGCCTATGTCCTGATCGGCATCACCCCACCCGACCAGTTGGACGCATTCAGCCCGATCTATGAAGCCATGCTGAACTCGATCGCAGTCAGCACGCCGTCCAGCGCCGCGTCCGCGGCCGACGTCCTGGTCAACGGCGTGCGAATCACCGTCGACCAGTCGATCCGGGGGAGCTGGAACGAGATCGACGCAGTGGAGCTGATTGGCACCGACGTGGGCGGATTCGAAGTGGCTCAGTGGGCTTCATTGGCGGAGGCCACCAGCCAGTACGGTGACGATTCCTGGTCCGCCATGCAGGCGACCGGCGAACCGGATACCCTCGAATGCACGGACGCCACGACGGCCTGGGCCTCGGAGTCCAATACCGGGCTGGATACACTGACCCTGTATTACGCGGTTCCGGTCAAGGCCTCGTACGTCAACATCCACCAGAACCTGAATCCCGGCTCGATCATTCATGTGGAGTTGCTGCCGGTCGATGGCAGCGCGCCGGTGGTCATCTTTGACGGCGTCGACAGCGTGACCACCTGTCCCGCAGTGATGAGCCTGGAAGCCACGCCTCAGACCGCCGTACGTGTCGAAGTGCCAGTCAGCGGAGTGCGCATCACGCTGGATCAGACGATTGGCGGCAGTTGGAACGAAATTGACGCCGTTGAGTTGATTGGCAGCGACACCGCCGGCGCCGCGCTGCGCCAGTGGGCCAGCAGCGCCGAGGCCACGAGTTCCTATGGGGAAGAGGTCTGGTCACCAATCCAGGCCACGGGCGCGCCTGACACCCCCGAGTGTGGCGATTACCAGACTGCCTGGGCCTCGGAGAGCGGCCTCGGCCAGGACAGCCTGACCCTCTACTATGACACGCCGGTCATCCCCGACCAGGTGGACATCTACCAGAGCTCGAACCCCGGCTCAATCATCCGCGTCGAAGTGCTCCCGGCCGACGGCAGTGCCCCGATTGTCGTCTTCAGCGGCATTGACCGCACCACACAGTGTCCCGGTATTTTAAGTGTCGCCATCAATGCCGAGCCAGCTCCAGTCACAAACGCCGGTCCAGTCACCGAAGTCCGCATCACGATCGACCAGTCCCGGACAGGCAATTGGAACGAGATCGATGCGGTTGAGTTGATCGGCCTGGATGCGGCCGGGGCCAGCCTGCGCCAGTGGGCCGCCGAAGCCAGCGCCACCAGCCAGTATGGCGACGACGCCTGGGCTGCCTTCCAGGCGGCCGGCGCGCCTGACACACCCGGATGCGGCGACGCGACGACCGCCTGGGCTTCGCTGAGCGGCAGCGGGCGTGACACTCTGAGCCTGTATTACACCACCCCGGTGACCGTGCAGCAGGTCGATATCTACCAGAACTACAACCCCGGCGCGATTGTCCGGGTGGAGCTGGTGCCCGTCACCGGTGAACCGGTTATCATCTTCGACGGGCGGGACTCAACTCAGGACTGCCCTGGCGTGTTGTCCCTGTCCGTGGGCAGGTAGACTCTGTCCGGTCTTCCCCAGGCCGTAAAGCAACTGCTCGGCGGGACAGCCAGATTGGGCTGTCCCGCCTTTGACTCCTGTTTGGGCGAGGTTTTGCTTTTTTAACACAAAGTGGCTGGTCTGAATGGGCCGCTTGCTTTACAATTGGCGGTGTTGGCTTACCGTTTGCCGGTCAGGACAGGATCACCGAATGAGTCCCAATTCCGCCCCCATGTATCGCTCCGAGGCCCTGTGGCAACTGCTGCACGATCTGCGCGAGAGCAATCCAGGCGTCGAAGCCGCTGTTATTCTGAGTGTGGAAGGACTGCTCGTGGAAGCCTATCCCACTGACGATACGGAGGATAGCCACATCAACCCCACCAGCAGCCCGCAGGTGGCCGCCATGGCGAGCGTCATGGCCGGGCTGTCCCGCCGCACGCTGGACCGGCTGGCTCAGGGTAATCTGGAGCGATTGTTGGTTCAGGGCGAAGAGGGGGTCCTGCTGATCTATCCCAGTGGCCGCAATTTCCTGGCCGTCCTGGTGGAAAAAGACGCCCGGCTGGGACCAATCATCACCGCCATGAATCAAACCGCGCCCGAAATCCGAGAGGTGCTGGAAGGCTGATACCCCCTGGCTGGCCTGGTGACGCCAGCCAATTCCCCAGGCTCAACCAAGCAGAAATGGATTTTCGCGCCGTTCCCGGCCGATGGTCGTCGCCTCGCCGTGACCCGGCAGCACCCGGTAATCATCCCCCAGAGGCAGCAGTTGATCGGCGATCGAGCGCATCAGCACGGCATGATCGCCGCCCGGCAAATCCGTCCGCCCCACCGATCCGGCAAACAGGCAGTCCCCGGCGAAGACGGTTCGTTCCGACTCGAGCACGTAACACACATGGCCGGGGGAATGTCCCGGCGTGGCGCGCGCCGCCAGAGCGATCGCTCCCATGCTGATGACCTCACCCGCTGTCACGCCGCCATCCACCTGGGGCGGCGGGGGCAGTTCCAGCCCAAACCACTGGCCGGTGAGCTGCATGGCTTGCAATAGCGGCAAATCCGCGTCGTGCAGCCGGAAGGGCGCGCCGGTCGCCTCGCGCAAACTCCCCACCGCCAGCACGTGATCGAAATGGGCGTGGGTCGCCAGCAAAAGGCGGATCGTCCAACCGCGCTTCGCGGCGGCGGAGAGAATCACGGGGGCGCTGTCGGCCGGATCGATGACCACGGCCTCGCCCGTCGCGGTATCACCGAGCAGGTAACAGTTGGTCTGCACCAGTCCCAGGGTCAGGCTCACGATCTCAATCGCCATCTCACCTCCGAAGCTCGCCAGGTCAACGGATCGGGGAGTCAGCACATCATGCCGCATCCACTGAAGGGGCCTCGCGCCGGACGCGGCGCAGCATCCGGTCCGCCACGTCGCGAATCTCGTGCAGGCCCAGGAGCAGCGCGGTGATAACGTACACCGCCAGCCCGACCACCCCCAGCAGGCCGAGCCGCACCACCTCCAGCAGCAGCCCGCCGTCCACCAGGCCGATCGCGTCCAGTAGCGCGCCGGCCGCCAGGATTCCAATCCCCATCGCCGCCGAGGCCAGCACCGTCCGCGCCAGGGTCGCCAGCAGCCCGGTCTCCCCCAGCCCTTGCCAGCGCCGCCGCAGGAGGACGAGCAGCACGCCCACTTCCACCGCGACCGCCGCCGAATTGGCGAGCGCCAATCCGCCAACGCCGATGGTGTTGCTCAGGGTCAGAGCCAGCACCAGGTTGACGAGCGCCGCGGCGACTGCGGCGAAGAGCGGAGTCATGGTGTCCTTGTCGGCATAGAAGCTGCGCGCCACGATCTCCAGCATGGAGTGGACGATCAACCCCAGCGCGAAATACTGGAGGGCGCTGTAAACCAGGTCCGAGGCCGCCGCGTCGAACGCGCCGCGCTCCAGCAGGCCGATCAGCGGCCGTCCGAGCAGGATCAGCCCGACCGCGGAGGGGATGGTCGCCACAAAAATAAAGCGCAGCGCGCCGTTCATCGCCTCGCGCTTGCCGCGAGCGTCCCCCAGGGCACTCAGCGCCGCCAGAGTCGGGAAAATGACGAAGCCCATCGCGCTGCCCAGCAGCGTCTCCGGGATTTGCATCAGACGCCAGCCCCAGTCGAACGCGCTGACCGATCCCGGCCCCAGGCGCGAAGCCACGTTGTTGGCGACCACGAAGTTGAAGCTGACCACCCCCAACCCCAGCAGGCGCGGGATCATGAGCTGGATCACCTGGCGCAGCCGGGGATCGCGCAGACCCCATTCCAGCCGCCACCGCATCCGGTAGCGAATCAGGCCGGGCACCTGGATGCCGAAGTGCAGCGCCGCGCCGAGCACCGCGCCCCAGGCGATCCCATACACGCCCAGCGGCCCCGTCAGGAAGACCACGCCGAAGAGGATGCCCACGTCGAACAGAATCGGGGCCAGAGCCGGCAGCAGAAAATGATTGAAGCTGTGCAAGATGCCCTGGAAGATGCCGCTCACGGAGAAAATCAGCGTGGACAGCAGCAGAATGCGCATCAGACTGGCCGTCTGGGCGACCTGGGCCTCGTCGAAGCCCGGCGCGACCACCGTCCGCACCAGCCAGGGGGCCAGCAGGAAGGCGAATACGCTCAGGATGGCCGTCACGCTGAAGATCGTGTTGATCACATGGCTGGCCAGCCGCCAGGCCTCGTCCCTGTCATTCTGGGCCAGCAGCCCGCCAAAGACCGGGATGAAGGCATATCCCAGTGCCCCGCCGCCGATCAGCAACACCAGCAGCTCCGGAATGCGGTTGGCCGTGATGTAGGCGTCCCACTCCGCACCCGCGCCGAACACGTTGGCGATGATGAAGACCTGGGCAAGGCTGATGGCTTTGGCCAGGCCGAACGTAACCATCAGCAGCACGGTCGAGCGGGCCAGTTGCCCGGTGGTGGGCCGGGCCGGGGCGCCGTTCGGAGTCGAAATCGTCTCAGCCTCAGTCATGCCTGTTCTCCCGTGTCACAAAGCGGGGCACGGCCAAGCGTGCCCCGTCTGCCTCACTATTGCCAGGCCGGACGGACTGTCCGGCGCTCGCCACTCAGGAACCGGCCGAAGCCTGGACGCGATCCAGTTCGGCGATCGCCTCCCGCGCCTGCTCGAAGTTGACGTTGTGCTGGAGCGCAAGGTTGAACTGGTTGCGCGCGGGGCTGTACTGCCCGCGGGCCATGTAGACCATGCCCGTCCAGTAGTAGGTCTCCTCGACGTAGGGCGTCGTCCCCAGGTTGGCCTGCACCAGGGCCAGCACGTCGTCGTAGCGCCCTACCTCGAAGTACGCCTGAAACGGCCCGAACTGGTACCACAGCATCCGCCAGGGCAGGCCCGATCCGGCGTTGCGCGCCTGGTCATAGGCCCGCGCGGCTTCCTCGTACATGCCCAATCCGACATAGCTGGTTCCCATGTTGAACCACGCGAAGGGATCGGCCGGGTCGGCAGTCGCTTCCTCGCGGGCGACTTCCAGCGCATGCTGCCAGTTGAGGGTCAGGTCGGCATTGTCGCCCAGGATCACCCGCAGGTCGTTCTCGCGGGCCGGCTCGTAGAGCACGAGGTAGACCCGGTTGAAGTGCTTCCAGGTCCGGTCGAAGTCCTCGTAGGAGACCGTTCGGCCCTGACCGTTGTCACCCGCTCCCAGGAAGCTGTCAAACAGGTACACAAGCCGGAGCGCATCGTCGTAGGCTACCACCAGCTTGTAATGGCCCATCCAGTCGTAGCCTTCCGGCATGAACCCCGCCTCGACGATAACCGGGAAGCCTTCCAGCACCAGACGCCGGAGCATGTTCATGTCCCCGCCGTAGCGGTACAGCGCCCGCACGTTGGTGTTGTTGTTCACGAAGCGCACCATCTGGCCCGGGCTGACGTTCTTATCTTCCGGGTCAGGCTTCAGGTAGCTGGCCGCCACACTCTGATCCCGCGTCCAGCCGAAGTAGCTCAGGCCCATCGTCAGGGTCGCCGGGCCACAGTTGTTCCAGGTCTGACTGATGTGGGTGAACCCATACAGCCGGGCCGCCGGCAGCAGGGCCACGGCCGTCGCCGGGATCGGCGTGAAGGTGGGCAGCGGCGTCCAGGTCGCGCTGGGTAGCATCGCGACCGGCTGTTCCACCGTCGGCTGCACGGCGACCGGCGTCGCCGGAATCTCAGTCGCCGCCACGGTGGGCGGCGGATCGGTGGGCTGCGGCGTGGCTGTGATCACGATCACGTTGTTGGCGGACGGGGTCGGGCTGGCCGCCTCCCCACCGGTCGCCGGATGCAGCACGTCCGGCGTCAGCAGCAAGTCCGCCGCGCTGACCCCGCCCTCAGCCGGGGCCACGGTCGGCAGTGCATCGGCGGTATAGGCGCGCTGTGGATCGAAGACCGCCATGAACGGCGCATAGTGTTTGATGCGCTCCCGGTACTCCGGGCGCAGGCTGCGGTAGACCAGCGGCGCGGCGATCAGGCCCGCGATCACCAGCACCACCAGTCCGACCAGCACCCACTTCAACGCGCCGCCCCGCGCCCCGCTTCCACGCCGGTTCTGCTGCCGCCGGCGCAAGCTCGTCAGCGGTTGATCGATCGGCTGAAAGGAAGGCGCCGTCGGAGGCGACGCGCGCGTGACTTTTATCGTTGGATCCTTGGGTGTATTCGGCATCCTGTTGCTCCTACACAGCGGCGGACCATGCAGGCCGCCCGTCCTGTGGCTATCCCCCTTTGACAGATTCCGGTATCATGCTCAGACTGGAACCTTATCCGCCTTCCCTGTCCGTCCATCCCCGTCCAGGGAAAGTGGAAAAAACGTCACCATTATAGCATCAGATTGGCGGCTTCAACCCTACGCTTAGGAAGCGCTTATGCTACGCCCCGGTTCACCCACCGGCCCGATCTATGCGCTAACCGCCCCACGCTACCAGGCCGACATCGGGCCGGTCATGCACCGCCTTGCCCTCAGCCTGGTGGAGATGGCCGCCCAGAACGGCCGCCTGCCACCCGGAGCCAGGGCCCTCGATCTCGGCACGGGGACGGGCATTCTGGCGCGCTGCCTGGTCCGGCGTGGGCTGTGGGTCGCCGCAATCGATCTCAGCTATCCGATGTTGCGTGAGGCCCGCACCTTACCGATTGCCAGAGCCGAGACACAGCCCGCCTTCGTCCAGATGGATGCCAATACCCTTGCCGGGCTAACCGACCGGTCGTTCGACCTGGCCTTCGCGTCGTTCGGGCTGGCAGACTGCGAGCCGGATCGAGTCTGGCGCGCTCTACGGCGCGTGTTGCGCCCAAACGGATGGCTGTACCTCCAGGAATGGGGGCCGCTCGACTCGCGGCGCGATCCACGCGCGATCGTCGACCGCACCCTGGCGGCATTCGCCCTCCCCGACGCCGGCGCCGAGCTTCAGGCCCTGCGCGCCCATCTGGCGGAACCCCGGCCCTGGGAAATACGTCTTCAAGACGTGGACGACTATACCGAAGCGCTGACGGAGGCCGGCTTTGCGGTTATGGCCGTTTCGGAAAGCCGTCCGGTGACACTGCGGCTCTCCCCGGACCGCTTTCTGACCTATGCCCTGGCCTGGGCGCCCCGCCGGCTTGAAGTCGAAGCCATGTCGCCCCGGCAGCGAGCCGCCTTCCTGCGCGCGGTCACCAGCCGCCTGAGCCGCCTGGCGATGCCGGGGGGAAATCTGTCCTGGAAACCGGTGGTTCTTCAGGTCGCGGCCCGGCGGTTGGCGAACTAGCATTGCGCTGACATGCAAATAAGTTATTATGTGACTATCGATAACGACCCAAGTCATTTGTACGCAATAACTCTGGCAGAGGAATCCGTGTCCGACAGACCACTCCTGATCATCGAAGACGACGACCAACTCGTGGAGATCGTGACAAAGTTGTTGACCAAGCGGGGATTCCAGGTCGAGGCGGGTCTCAATGGGCAAGAGGGTCTGGCCGCCCTGGAAAAATACCATCCCCTCCTGGTGATCCTCGACCTGCGCCTTCCGGACATGGCTGGAATCGAAGTCTTGCAGCAAATCCGGGCGAAAACGAATATCCCCGTGCTGATTCTCAGCTCGACCACCGAGGACAGTAAAAAAGTAGAGGCGTTTGAAGAGGGAGCCGATGATTACGTAACCAAACCATTCGACCCCGCCGAGCTGACGGCACGGATTAATGCCCTCCTGCGCCGCCTGACGTGGATTCCCCAGACGGCGCACTGCCTGCGGGTTGGCAATGTCGAACTCGATCTGGCCCGCCATCAGGCCAGGCGCGATGGCGAGCCGCTGCTGCTGACCCCCATCGAATTCATGCTGCTGACCCTGTTGATGGAACAGGCCGGAGGCGTCGTCTCGCACGAGGCCCTGCTCACCAGTGTGTGGGGGCCGGGCTACAAGGGCGACTTTTCAGTGCTGCGGGTCAATATCTCCCGCCTGCGCAACAAGCTTAAGGGCGGCACCACGTCCCCCGACTTCATCGAAACCATCCCCCACGCCGGTTATCGCATCCCCGCGCCACGCCAGGATTGAGACTAAAACAAACAGCGAGACCGGGGGTCTCGCTGCTCGCCGATTCATCCGACGGTCGCTACTTGTTGCGCCCGCGCAGGAAGAACATCCCGCCCAGGAACAACGCACCGGCTACCGCCGCCGCCCCACCGGCGGCCATGCTCATGATCTTGTCCGGATCCTCGCCGGGCATCACCACCTCGCCGTTGCCGTACTGCTTGAAGAGCTGACCCCATTTGGTCTGCAGGGCGTCTTCCACGCGCTGGCGTCCCACGAACGGATACCAGTACAGGTTGTGGTAAACGTGGCTCGCCAGGTAGCTCCACGGCACGATCGGCGTGCGCAGCAGCAATCCCTCGAAGCCCTTCAGCCAGCCGTGATAGATCATCTTCTGGCCGACACTGGCGAAGGTATCTTCCTGAACGAACTCCCAGGCCGGCTCGTCACGGATGTCGTATCCCACGATCTCGATCTGTTTCGGATCGCCGATCCCCAGGCCACGCTCGTGGCCCAGCCGGATGAAGTCCAGCGACAGCGGGTCGAACCCTTGCAGCTTGGCGCTGATCGCGTCGATTGCCACCTGGTCGGCGGAGGCCAGCAGAATATCCTTCTCATGCCAACGCATCGCCCGCGGCCCAGGGCCATCCCCCGCGAACGTGCCATCCATCACCGCGAAGATGCCGGTATGGATGTCCTGCTGAATCTGGAGCAGGTCCACGACCGTCTCGTGGATCACCGAATGGGTCCAGTGGCGATTCTTGCTCAACAGGCCGCCAAAAGCGTTCTTCATCGAGCCTGTGATCGTGGTGAAGACGTGCGTCTTGACCGTGGGCAGGTGGATGATGTTGCGCCCGTAGAAGCACTCTGGAATATAGATGCCTTCCGGGAAGACGCGATCCAGAACCAGCAGGGGTTCCTTCGGCTCGTAGCGCACCCACTTGAACTGGGGCTCGTAGAGGTGCCAGTTCTCCAGGCCGTACTTATCCGTGACGTAACGGTGCTTGTTGTTTTCCTCGCCCGCCCGCGCGTCGACCACCACCGTGTCGTTATGCGCGCCGACGATCCGCGGATAGCCCGCGCTCTGAAGCTCCTTGATGACCCCTTCGATCTGCCACGGGGTGCTGGAACAGGCAGGATACCAGGTATCCCAGGAAATATTGATCTTGAGCAGGGTGTCTTTGTCGCGGGGCAGCGCATCCTGGTAACCCGCCAGGCGCATCACCTGACGAATATCCTCCAACACGGTGCCCGGCTGGGTCTTTAGAACGGCAACTTTGCCTTTGCCGGGGAAATCAGCCATGACTGTACTCCTCTTGAGTTTACAGCTCACATATTCAACCACTTCAATCGAGTATAGCTGAGGGTCTGGCTCCTGTCCACGCCAGCGCGGGCCGCACTCCATTTCAGATGGATTTCAAAGATCGCAACTTGCGTTCGGTCCCTACGTAGAATATGATGGGAGAGACGACCCAACCCGATCTGCCTTCTCCGAAGGTGGGAGGGTTGTTTCCGCGTATTGTTGGTGCTCACTGTACGGGTATCCACCACCGAAGAAGGAGAAGATTTACATGAAGTCCCGTTTGCTGAGTGTGCTTCTCGTATTCGCTCTGCTGCTTGCTGCCGTGCCCGCCGTGAACGCGCAGGGCGACGACACCTACCTGACCTGCTACAATCTGTCTGCCGAAGACTGCACTCTTTTGCTGGAAGGCATGGCCGCCAGCAAAGCGATCCAGTCTTTCAACATGAACTTCACCATCCAGCTCAACCTGAACGGCCTGGCCAGCATGGCGGCCATGATGGGGGCAAGCCCTGACGAAGCCCCCAGCGATATCGCCGTCCATATCGAAGGCAGCGGCCCGTTCGCCATGGTTCAGACCCAAGCCCTGGCGCCCTTCCTGCTGGACCTCGCGATCAACGCCGCCGTTGACGCCGGCGTCGACAGCCAGTCCGGCTCGATCAACGTCCGGATCGTGGACGACTTCGTGTACTTCACCGACGTCGAAAGCGGCGCGTGGATGGGCGTCGCCATGGCCGATGCCATGAAGGTCGCGGAAGAGCAGATGGGCCTCGGCAGCCTGCTCGGCGGCAGTGGCGAGATGCCTTCGGGCGAACTCAACCCGGCCGACCTGCTCGGCGGCGATCCGAATGCCATGATGGAAGCGGCCGGCCTCGGTGAAGACGCTGCGGCGCTGCTCCAGACCCCCGGCTTCATCAACCACGTGCGCCTGCCCGATCAGAACGGCATGAACGGCTTCGAGCTGACCATGGACTTCGCCCCGCTCTTCGCGTCGGCGGACTTCCAGAACCTGCTCAACACGGCCATGACCCAGGCCGCCTCCGCCGACGACCCCAGCGCCTCGCAGATGGCGATGATGGTCCCCATGCTGCTGGCCGGCACGACGATCAAGATCGTCCAGACCCAGTGGTACAACGCGGCGGACAAGTTCATCAACAGCTTCGGCCTCAATCTGGCCGCCAGCCTCGACCTGGCCGCGCTGATGGGCCCCAGCGCCAGCAGCAGCAGCGCTCAGATCCCGCCGATCGAACTGCTCATGGACTTCGTGGTGACCATGGATCAGATCAACGGCACGTTCGAGGTGGTGGCTCCTGAAGGCGCGACCATCCTGACGGCCGAGGACCTGCAATCGGGCATGTAGTGCCCCTCTGCTTCACGTTTCATCAGGGCCGCTCGATCGAGCGGCCCTTCTTTTGTAGCTTGCCCCCCTCACCGCATCGCTCTATAATGCAGCCAGAATCGATGTTTTTGGGAGAGATGCCCATGAGCTTCAGCGACATTTCCGGGAACCTGGCCGACCGCCTGAAGAAAAACCGGGAAAAGCAATCTGCCCCACCCGAAGACAAGCCGGTCGACTTCAAGGAGTTGTACGCCCTGCGCGCCCGAATCCACGGCCTGTTGATCCGCGACGCGCGGCTGGCCCGGGGACGCTCGGTGGAGGAATGCGCGGCCAGCCTGGGCCTCGCGCCCGAAACGCTCGAAAGCTGGGAACTGGGCATGGAATACCCCAGCCTGCCTGAGATGGAACTGCTGGCCTACGAGCTGGGCGTCCCGGTCAGCCATTTCTGGTCAAACCAAACCCTGACCGGGGATAACACCCCGGCCCAACTGCCCCAGGACGAATACGTGATTCTGCGCAGCCGGCTGATTGGCGCGCTGCTTCGCCAGGCGCGCCAGAACGCCGGGCTGAGCCTCGAAGCCCTGTCGGAGCAATGCGGCATCCCGGCGCAAAAGCTGAATGCCTACGAACTGGGCCAGGAGCCAATCCCGCTGCCGGAGCTGACCACCCTGGCATCGGCCTGCAAGGTTTCCCTCAACCACTTCACCGACGGCCACAACCGGATCGGGCACCGGCTGGAATTGCAGGAAAGCTTCCAGCGCTTCCAGGCCCTGGATGAGCCAACCCGCGCTTTCCTCAGCAATCCCAGCAATCAGAGCTTTCTGCATCTCGCCATGTGGTTCAGCCAGCTTAGCGTCAGCGACCTGCGCGGCCTGGCCGAGAGTATCCTCAACCTGAGCCGGTTGGATGGTGAGCAGATGCGCCGGATTGCCGAAGGCATCCTGAACGACATCACCCTGTAGAACCGGCATTTCGCCAATGAGGAGTCTGTGAGTGAGCAAGGCATTTGAACTTCAGCAGGAAGGGATTCAGTTCTTTCAGCAGCGGGAATACGAGGCCGCGGCGCAGCGCTTTCTGCAAGCGCGCGAGGCCTATGAGGCGGCTGGAGAGCAAGACATGGCTGCCGAGATGCGCGTCAATCTGGGGCTGGTTCACCGTGCCCTGGGGGAATATGACCGGTCCATCGCCCTCATGCACGAAGCGCTGGAATACTTCAGCGAGCTGAACGACGAAAAACGCGCGGCGCAGGTGTTGGGCAATCTGGGCGGGGTCTACGCGGCCCAGGGAGACACCGAGCAAGCGCTGACCTGCTATCGCCAGGCGGCGGACATCCTCAAAGCCCTGGGCGAGGAAGCCTTGTACGGCCAGACCTTGCTGGCGATGGGCGATCTCCAGGTGCGCAGCGGCCAGGTCATGTCGGGCGCGGCGCTCTACGAAGTCGGTCTGGACAGCCTCGACAACCTGTCTGGCACCCAGAAAATCCTCAAGGGGCTGCTGGGGATCAAGCGCCGCCTGGTTGGCGGCGCGCCGGCTCCCTCGGCGGCTGATGACGAGACCAAACCGGATGAATAGGCACGCCACCCGAAATCAAAAGACGCGCCCCGCGAGGCGCGTCTTTTTTGTATGTCACCGGCAAACCGGAAACGCGGGGAGGTCTATTCCTCTTCCTCGCGATCCTTCTTTGCGGCGTCGATGATGGCCTGAGCAATATGAGTCGGCACCGGCTCATAGTGATCGAAGCTCATCTCGTAAATGCCACGGCCGCCCGTCATCGAGCGCAAATCGTTCCCGTAGCGCTGCATCTCGGCCTGGGGAACCAGGGCCGTGACCACGCTGCGGCC
Organism: Aggregatilineales bacterium; assembly: GCA_029976005.1. GTDB lineage: Bacteria > Chloroflexota > Anaerolineae > Aggregatilineales > Ch27 > JARKOQ01. The sequence continues at coordinate 30,217 of JARKOQ010000258.1, forward strand.
GCCCTCGGTGTCCATGCCCTGGACACGCCCGCGCCGGGTATTCATGTCGCTCATGATGTCGCCCATGTTGTCCTCGGGCACGATCACACGCACGCTCATGATCGGCTCCAACAGGACGGGGCCGGCCTCAAGAACCGCCTCGCGGAAAGCACCGCGTCCGGCGATCTGAAAGGCGATGTCCTTGGAATCGACCGGATGCTCCTTGCCGTCATAGACCGCCGCCCGGACGTCCACCACCGGGTACCCGGCCACCGGGCCGCTTTCCAGAGTCTGGCGCACGCCCTTTTCCGTCGAAGCCACGAACGGCTGCGAGATCGACCCACCGACGATTTCGGAGGCAAACTCGAAGCCCGCGCCGCGCTCCCGCGGATCGATGCGCAGGTGCACTTCCGCGAACTGGCCCGCGCCGCCAGTCTGCTTCTTATGGCGGTAGACCGCGCTGGCCGTCTTGGTAATGGTTTCCAGGTAAGGCACCTTGGGCAATGCCGTCAACAGGCCAACGCCAAGCTGCTCGGCCCGCTTGATCGCCACGTTGATGTGAACCTCGCCCATCCCTTCCAGGATTGTCTCCTTGGTGGAGAAGTCCTGACGCCACTTCAGGGTGGGATCGGCTTCGCAGATGCTGGTCAGGATCGGGCCCATCTTGGCGCCTTCCGCCTGGGTGGCGGGAGTCAGGGCCACGCCGTAGAGCGGGGCCGGGAACTTGACCGGCGCGACCTGGACCGGATTGGCCTTGAGGGTCAGGGTGTTGCCCGTCGTGGTATGGCTGAGCTTGGCCACCGCGCCGATGTCGCCCACGTGCAGCTTGTCGACCGTGATCTGTTCCTTGCCGCGCAGGACCAGCAGTGAACCGACACGCTCCTCGTTGTCGCGAGTGACGTTGTAGTAGCGCGAGTCGGGATTCATGCTGCCGGAGAAAATGCGGAGATAGTTGACCGTCCCCACGAATTTGTCCGTGGATGATTTGAAGACGTAAGCCGCCAGCGGGCCGTCGTCCGTATGAGGGCCCGCGACCGGGGTTACTTCTTCATCCTTCAGCAGGGCAAAGGTGCCGTGGTCGGGCGTGTTGACGAAGTTGACAAACGCTTCCAGCAGAGTCGCCACGGCGATGTTATGCGCGCCGCTGACCGCGAACACAGGCACCGTGCGGCGCTCCGGATCCATCACGACCTTGCGCAGCCCTTCGGCAACTTCTTCGGGCGACAGGTCGCCCTGATCGAAGTACTTCTCGATCAGCGCGTCATCCGCTTCCGCCGCCGCTTCGACCAGCACCATGCGGGCTTCTTCGACCGCGTCGGCCATGTCGGCGGGAATCTCGCTCGCCTTCTGGCCGGACTCCAGGTACGCCTTCTGCGTCAGGATATTCACCACGCCCTTGAAGGCATGTTCCTGGCCAATCGGCAGCGTGACCGGGACAAAGCGGTAGCCGGAAAAGCGTGAGCGCAGCGACTGAATCGCGTTGGCGTAGTTCGCGTTTTCGCGGTCCATCTTGGTCACGATCGCGATCAGCGGGCGGTTGAACTCATGGGCAAAGCCCCACGCCAGTTCGGTCCCCACTTCGGCGCCCGCCACCGAGTCCACCACGGCGGCGACGGCATCGACCGCGTAGATCGCATTCTTCACTTCGCCCTGAAAATCGGTAAAGCCTGGGGTATCCAGCACATTGATTTTGTAGCCGTTGTATTCACAGGGCACCAGCGAGGTGTTGATCGAAATACCGCGCTGCTTTTCGTCATCGTCAAAGTCCGAGACGGTATTCTTCTCCCCAACACTCCCCAGGCGGTTGGTCGCCCCGGTATTGAAGAGCAGCGCTTCAACCAACGACGTCTTGCCGGAGCCCTGATGACCGACCAGGGCGACATTCCTCAATTTGTCAGTGGTATAGACCTTCACCGAGCTTAACCTCCAGCAGGCTACAGCCAGACCGCGCATGTCCGGCCGATATGTTAGGCGCGCTTTAAGAAATCATTATATCGCCGACCACAACAACCGTCATTGTCGGACCGATGAGGTTTCCTTGGACAACCATCAATCGTTCTATTCGGCCCGGCATCGAGGGATAAGATCGCGTCCGGATCACGCCTTGGGCACGCTCAATCCCACATCGGCGGGCTGCGGAAAAGCCAGCGTGCCCCGATGCTGGATTTTGTGCGCCGCCACGCGCTGTCCAATCTGGAGACACTCCTCCAGACTGTACCCGGAAGACAGCGCCGCGCAGAAGCCAGCGGCCAGCGCATCCCCTGCCCCCACCGTGTCGACCACGTGCGGGATGCGCTCCCCCGGAAAATGCTGAACCCGGCCCGTGCCGGCGTCGGCCAGCCACGCGCCGCGCGCGCCGTCCATGCCCACGACTGTCTTGACGCCAAAACCATCGGCCAGATGGCGGGCGTATTCCGCCAGGGACGGGCGCAGCCGCGCCAGACTGACGAAGATCAGATCGGCCGCCTGGTAGAAGTCGCGGTGGTAGTCGTCGACATCGAGCACGTCGTGGACGTCGATCACCACGTACTTGCCCATCTCATGCGCCACGCGCGCCGAGTAACGCACCCAGTCATGGGTGGATGTGTAGACCCACCTGCCGGCGCTCGCCAGCGCCTCGCGCAGGGCAGCCTCCGGGTAGCGGTAGGTCGACGCCTCGCCGAAGTCGCACAGGAGCTGGCGCTCGCCGCTGGGGGCGACCAGGATCACCGTCCGGGGGGAGCGCTCCCAATCCGTCCGGATGTAGCTGGTCAGAATCCCGTATTCCGTCAGCCGCCAGAGCACCTCGGTCCCCATGAAATCCTGCCCAACCACCGAGACAACCTGGGTGGACTGGCCCAGGGCCTGAAGACCGACCGCCAGGTTGGAGGCAACCCCACCCACTTCGTCGATGATCAGGTTGTTGATGTAATGGGCCGTGCCCAGTTGGAGCGGGAAGCCATAGACCGGGACGTTGGTCTCCATATTGGCGCCCGCGATCACCGTCCAGACCGGCTGGTTTGCCATACGTAACTTCCCCCTGAGGTGGGCTAGAGATCACCAGTTTACCCACAGGTGGGTTGACACGCCACTATTCTGGTGGTAAAGTTGCCCAATATATGAATACTCGCTCATATGTCGACATCGAGGCTTCCATTGGAATCGACACATACTCTTCGCCCCACGCTTGAGCTTGAAATCACCGGAATGGACTGCGCCAGTTGCGCCCAGACTCTGGAACGCGGCGTGGCCCGCCTGGATGGAGTCCAGCACTGCGAGGTCAATTTCGCTACCGGCAAAATGCACATCAGCGGCAACGTCGACGCGGACGCGCTGGAAGCCCGCATCGCCAGCCTGGGTTACGGCGTCGCCTCTCCAGCGCCTGCCCCGGCGAGTACTCACGGCGCAGTCGGCGAGGACAAACCGCGGCCGCGCGGCCTGCCCGGCTACCTGCTCGCCCGGCGCGAGACGACCCTGGCCCTGATCGGCCTGGCGCTGCTGCTGGCGAGCGCGCCAATCAGCCTGTGGGGGCCAGCCGGCCTCGCGCCGGTCGTCCCCCTGCTCCATCTGGCGACCGTGCTGCTGGCCGGGACTCCGATCCTGGTGCGCGGCTGGCGCGGCCTGATCACCTCTCGCGAGATCACGATCAACCTCCTGATGAGCGTCGCCACCGCCGGCGCGCTGATCATCGGCGAGACCGGCGAAGCCGCGACCGTGATCGCTCTCTTCGCGATTGGCGAGGCGCTGGAAGGCTACGCCGCCGACCGTGCCCGCTACTCCCTGCGCGCCCTGCTCGATCTCGTCCCCCAGGAGGCCGTCGTGCTGCGCCCCTGCCTGGACTGCGCCGAGCACATGGGCGTGGACGGCTACAACGGCGGACCGTGCCCGTTCTGCGACGTGCATGAGCTGCGCATGCCGGTAGCGGAACTCCAGATCGGCGACACGATCGTCGTCGCCCCCGGCGAGCGCATCCCGATGGATGGCACGGTGCGCAGCGGCGAATCCAGCGTCGACCAGGCTCCGATCACCGGCGAGAGCATCCCGGTCGGCAAGACCAGCGGCGACAGCGTCTTCGCGGGCACGATCAACGGCGGCGGCACGCTGGAAGTCCTGGTCACCGGCCGGGCCGAGGACAACACCCTGAGCCGGATCGTCCACCTGGTCCAGGAAGCGCAGAATCAGCGCGCGCCCACCCAGCGCTTCATCGACCGCTTCGCGCGCTGGTACACCCCGGCTATCGTCGGGCTGGCGCTGCTCGTCGCGCTCGTCCCGCCGCTGCTGTTCGACGCGCCCTTCTGGAACGCGCCGGACGGCGCTCACGGTTGGCTCTACCGCGCCCTGGCCCTGCTGATCATTGCCTGCCCGTGTGCGCTGGTGATCAGCACCCCGGTCACGATCGTCAGCGCCCTCACCCAGGCGGCCCGGCTGGGCGTGCTGGTCAAGGGCGGCGCACCGCTGGAGGCGCTGGCTCACATCCAGGCCTTCGCCTTTGACAAGACCGGCACGCTGACCGAAGGCCAACCCACCCTGGCCCACATCCAGGCGGTCGACTGCGCCCTTCCAGACAGCCCGTCCTGCCCGGCCTGCGACGACCTGCTGGCCCTGGCTGCTGCCGTCGAGCGCCGCGCCGAACATCCCCTGGCGCGGGCGGTCGTGACGGCAGCCCAGACCCAATCGCTGCTGCACCGCTATCCCGCCGCCCGCCAGGTCACCAGCCTGGCCGGACAGGGCGTCCGGGGCGAGGTCAACGGCCAGGCCGTGACGGTAGGCAGCCATGCTCTGTTCGACACGCAGTACCCACACTCCCCGGCTCTGTGCGACTCCGTGCGAGCGCTGGAAAGCCGGGGACAGACCACGATGCTGGTGGGGGACAGCCAGCGAGTGCGCGGCGTGATCGGCGTGGCGGATCGGGTTCGTCCGGCCAGCCGGGCAGCCCTGGCGGAACTCCACCGGCTCCACCCGCGCCCCCACGCGGTGATGCTCACCGGCGATAATCCCCTCGTGGCACAGGCGATTGGGGCGACAGTGGGCGTGGATCAGGTGCAGGCCGGACTCCTGCCCCAGGACAAACTCGAGGCGATCCGCATGCTCGAAGCCCGGTATGGCGGCGTGGCGATGGTCGGCGACGGCATCAACGACGCCCCGGCGCTGGCAGCCGCCACGGTCGGAATCGCGATGGGCGGCGCGGGAACGCCCCAGGCGATGGAGACCGCCGACCTGGTGCTGATGCAGGACGATCTGCATCGCCTGCCGGAACTCGTCCGGCTCAGCCGGCGTACCCTGGGCACGATCCACCAGAACGTGATCCTCAGCCTGGGGATCAAGGTCGTGTTTCTGGCCCTGACCCTGTTGGGCTGGTCGAACCTGTGGTTCGCGGTCTTCGCGGACGTGGGGGCGTCCCTGCTCGTCACCGCCAATGGTATGCGCCTGCTGCGCCCGCCCGCTCAAACCCCGTAACCATCCCAACCTATCCACGCTCCGACCCTGAATCGCGGCCCGCCAGAAGATGATCCAGGCCGGCCGCGACCCGCTAACCCAAATAAAAATCCGAAAAAACGCCACCA
>JARKOQ010000004.1 GCA_029976005.1 Aggregatilineales bacterium
GGACTTGTTTAATCTGAAATAAGAGCTTGCTGAATCGCCGTTGGCGGCCTCCCAACAAAAACGGACGGCCAACCGGCCGTCCGCTTCGGTCCAGGCGATACCTGGCGCGGCGATCCGGCCTGGCCGCCCTAGAGGGTGTTACGCACTTCTAGCCTCGTTCTTAGTGGTTTGTCCGGCAAATTCCTGAAGGTATGTTTGGGTAGGGGCGACCGGCGGTCGCCCTGGGCGGTTCGCGAACCGCCCCTACAGATGCCTGTACTTTGCGATGCTGACTTGCCGGATGCACCACTAAGGGGAACATGGGCTGTTTCTAACCCCACCCTAAATCCCTGCAAGCAGGGAGGGACTTGAGTCTTTCTCCCCATTCTCCGTTTACGGGGAAAGGGGCCGGGGGATAGGGGTGAAAGCCCATAACACGCCTTATTCGATCAGCGTGGCCTCGTCCACGAAAACGCCGGTTCTGTCCGCGGTCGTCACCTGCCAGTCCATGCGGAAGGTCGTCGCCGAGGTGAAGGTCAGGTCGTACGTGCCGGTGGAGAGCTTGCCTTCGAAGTCCCAGGTGGCCGTGCCGTGATAGGTACCCTCTCCGGTGCGGGTCAGGAAGCGGCCCCGGTAGGCCATCGTCGCGCCGTCGCCACTGAGCAGCATCGGCCGGTCGTGCACGGTGACCGTCGTTTCGGTGTCGCTCCACACGCTGCCACTCAGGATGGTCGAGGTGACATGCCAGGTCGTGATCTGGCCCGCCTCCGGCACGATCAGCGGCGCGCCATTCTCGAAGAAGCCCGCCGGGACGGCCCCCAACTGGCCCCAGGCGGCCGGATCGCGCGGCTCCGGTTTACTGGGCGCGCCGGTTGGCTGGAGGTTGTCGTCCAGCGGCACGGTCACCCAGAATCCGGCCGGGACGCTGGCCGACGCGCCCTGGGCGGTCACGCTCGCCGCGCCGTCCATGACGTGGATCGCCATCTCGCCGCCCGCGCGGGCGGTCATCGTCACCGTCGAACCCAGCTCGATGTCGACCCCGTTGGCTTGCAGGTGGACGGTCACGCCTTCCGGCGAGCGCACGGTCAGGCTGCCGGCGGGCAGCCCGGCGCAGGCCGGCTCGCCCGGCCCGGTCTGGAAGGTGAAGGCCTGCATCGGCCCATACGGACTTGCCGCGGCCGCCCCCGGCTCGACTGCCGGCAGCGTGCCCAGGTCGCAGCCATCCACCCCGGCCAGCTCCGCGAACAGCCAGGCCTCGCCCGACTCGGTCGTCACGCGCAGCCAGTCCCCGGCGGCGGTACGCCCGGTCGCGCTCAGGCTGTCCCCGGCCGCCGCCCCGCCGACCACGTTGAACTGGGTGCCCGGCCCGCTGCGCAGGTTGGCCCCGCCGCTGACGGTGACATCGCACGTCGCCCCGGCGCTGGCTTCCGCGCTGCCCGCGTTGGCGATCTCGACGTCGCCCAGCAGGAGCAGGGTCACGTTCTGGCCGGGCAGGGTCTCCGGCAGGTCGGCCTGGACGCGCAGCAGGGCCACGCCCCAGATGTCGGCCGCTTCGTCCAGCCCGGCGGTGTGCAGACTCTCGACCGCCGCCACCGGCACCAGGTCGGCCGGGGCCTCGAAAGTCAACGTGGAATCGCGCAGGCTGGCGTCCACCCGCAGGCTGCCGTAGCAGGCTTCGTTACGCCCGGTCGCGGCGCAGGCCTGCTCGGCCAGGGCCAGGGCCTCGCCCACCAGGGCAGGGCACGAGTCGCCGCCGCCCTGGGCCGCCAGCGGCGCGGCGGTCAGGGCCAATCCGATCAATATGAGTGCCAGCATGAGCCGTTTCAGCATTGGATCGCCCCCTGTGCTAGATTGACGCACTTCGTTCGTTCAAAAGGGAAAATGGGGCACGGATGACACGGATCAAACACGGATTTTCACAGGATACAACGCTCTTGTGTCTTATCCGTGAGAATCCGTGTTCCATCCCTTTTATCCGTGTCCTATTCGCTTTTATCGTAGCACAAAGCCGGCCGCTCCGTGCGCCCGGCGTGGGGCGGGCGTGGGGGAGACGTCGGATAGACGTGCAGCCGCGCCGCGCCCGACCGGCGTAAGATGAGAGTAGCGGCGATCGGATCAACTACGCTGCCGCTTTCCGGGTGGATGAACCGGGTCGAATAGAGTTAGGGGGACTTTATGCGCCGTATCGTGATGCTCTTGACTGTGCTTGTTCTGTTGATGGCCGCCTGCGCGCCGGGTGGGACGCCGACCTCCACCGGGCCGGGCGATATCCCGGCCGCGAACCTGACCGCCAGCCCGACGTTTTCCCCGCAGGAAGCCCAGGGGACGCTCGACGCGGCCGTGCAGGCCACGGTCATGGCGATCCTGGTGGAGACGCAGCGGGCCGACTCCACCCTTCAGGCGGGCGAGGCGATCAACACCGCCATCGCGGCGACCGTGACCGCCATCACGCAGCAGACCGCCGTCATGCAGACGGTGACCGCCGTGGCCCAGGCGAGCCAACCCTCGGCGACGTTCACGCTGCCGCCCTCGATCACCCCCGCCGCCACCTTTACCGCGACTCCAGTTCCCTCGCCCACGCGGGCCCCCGACCTGGGGATCGTGACCACCGTCGCCCCGCCGCCGTGCACGATCCGCCAGGACTGGCCGGTGTACACCGTCATGGCGGGCGACACGCTGGCGAGCGTCGCCGCGCGCACGGGTGGGATGGCCGTCGACGACCTGGCGCGGGCGAGCTGCCTGCCGGACGCCAGCCGGATCGAGGTCGGGCAGCAGATTCGCGTGCCGCGCCTGCCGGCCTACATCACCTCGTTTACGACCAGCACCGGCGCGGTCGAGGCCGTTTCCCTGGCCGTGCGCGAGGGGTATGTCAACGTGAGCTGGGTGGTAGGCGACCGCCCGGCCGGGACCAACCTGGTCTTCGAGCAGGTGATGCCGTCCGGCACGGTCTACAACGTGGAGTTGCCGCGCGACGTCAACGTAGTCTCGTCCAGCGGGTCGGGTAACCTGGCCCCGATCTTGCCGCGCGGCGACGCGACCCAGATCCGGCTCCGGATGCGGCTGGTCACCTCCGACAACCGCACCCTCGATAGCCGCGAGCTGAGCGTCCCGGTGGTCAACCCGCCGCAGGCCGGCAGCTTCACGGTCAGCGAGCCGGGCCGCTGCTTCGACTCGCCCTACCGGCCCGGCTTCAACCTGACGGTCGGCTGGCATGGCTACGTCGCCAGTTACCTGCCCTTCAAGGGGCTGCCGGTCACTTCGGGGCCGGGCTTCGGCGGGGATGTGCTGGGCCTGCTGGCCAGTGGCACGCGCTTCGTCGTGACGGATGGGCCGTTCTGCTTCAACACCAGCCTGCCGGTGGCCAGCAGCACGTCCAACTGGCGGCAGTGGAAAGTGCGCGTGGAAAATAGCAACCTGGAAGGCTGGGTGATCGAATACGCCCAGAATGCCGGGCGGGTGCGCCTCAACATCGGCGCGGCCCAGCAGACCACGGTCTACACCGGCGCGGCCTGCTACCAGAGTCCCTTCCCGCCCGCGCGCGGGCTGGCGGTCGGTGGGCAGGCGCGGGCGCTGATGGCCCTGACGCTGTGGGTCGCACCCGGCCCGGACGCGGCCTTCACGAACATCGACATGCCCGCCAACGCCACGATGACCCTGCTCGAAGGGCCGTACTGCTACCGGGTGGAGCCGTCCTATCCGGCGGCGACCCCCGGCTACCGGGAATGGCGCGTCCGGATCGACAGCACCGGGCAGGAGGGCTGGACTTACGAATACGGCACCGACGCGGCCTATCTGGAGGCCCTGGGCGGATCGCCCACCGGCCCGCAGATCGTGACCTTCACCGCCTCGCCAGCCAGCCTGATTCCCGGCCAGAACCTGACCGTGAGCTGGGACGTGCGCGGGGCCAACAACGTCTCGATCACCTGGCGGCATAACCTGATCCAGCAAGCCTCGCAGCCGATCAACGGCGATGGCAGCCTGCTGCCGCTGACCGGCCAGATCACCTTCGACCCGCCCGATCAGGTCGGCGTGCTGACCCTGAGCCTGAACGTGCCGGGGGCGCTGACCCAGTACCTGGAGGTGCCGATCACCTGCCAGTATGCCTGGCAGACGACCAGCAGCCTGCTGCTCAACGTCTGTCCGACCGGCGATCCACAGCCCGTCCAGGCGGCCTACCAGCCTTTCGAGAATGGCTTCATGCTGTGGCAGAACGCCACAGTGTGGGCTTTCTATACGGGCAGCAGCCAGGGCTGGTTCGCCAACGACACCTGGGCCGGGGAGGAGATCACCTTCGGCCAGACTCCGCCGGAGGGCCGCACCCAGCCGGTGCGCGGCTTTGGCAAGCTGTGGGTGACGAGCGAGGCCATCCGCCAGAGCCTGGGCTGGGCAACCGCGCCGGAGCAGGCCTACACCATGCAGCTTCAGTCCGCGACGATGCCGGGGGGCGGGATCGCTTACGCGGTCACCCTGCCCGACGGGCGGCGGATGGCCCTGCGCGTGATCATTCCGGGCATCACCTGGGACCAGCCGAGGTAGGGAGGCAGAGAGGCAGAGAGGCAAGAGAAAACCGGATTGGCTGTGTAGGGGCGGGGCGATGCTTCGCATCGACGCGAACCGCCCCTATGCATCAAGATAAGGCCCCGCCGCCCATGTCGGGGATTTCCAATCACCGACTGCCCCGCGCGGCCATCGAGTTCAGGAGCGGGCCACGATGATGCTCCCATCGTGGCCCGCCTTTTCTGTGACTCCGGTATCACGCCGCGCCGCGCTCGGAGTCTTCTCTCTGGATAGTCGTGTTCTTGATGCGTTTGGACTCTGGGACTCGCTTTTCTCCGTGTTTTCCTTGGCCTTCTTGGCGCTTTGGCGGTTCGTCCTGTCTTTGCGCCGCTGCCCTGCCGCACTGCCCGATTCGCGCTATACTCGGCATTACCTATTTATTTACTCTTGTTTGCACGGACAGGAGAAGACGACGTGACCCCCCGAACGATTGTGGTCCTGGAGGGCGACCAGACCGGGCAGGAGCTGCTCCAGGAAGCCCTGCGCGTGCTCGACCCCGGCGTGACCCGCTGCGACCTGGCCCTGGAGTATTTCGACCTCTCGCTGGAAAGCCGCCGCGCCTCCAAAAACGGCGTCGTCCATGCCGCCGCCGCGCGCCTCAAGGAGACCGGCCTGGGCATCAAGGCGGCCACGATCACCCCCGGCGATCCGGATGACGTGGGCAGCCCCAACGCCCTGCTGCGCGACCTGCTTGGCGCCCAGGTCATCCTGCGCACCGGGCGGCGCATCCCGGCCATCCGGCCGATCGCGGGCGTCCACGCGCCGATCGCCGTGGTGCGCATGGCGGTCGAGGACGCCTACAACGCCAAAGAGTGGCGCGAGGGCGAAGGGCTGGACGAGCGCGCCTACAGCACGCGCTACATCAGCCGCCGCACCTGCCGGGCCGTGGCGGAATATACCTTCCGCTATGCCCGCCGCACCCAGAGCAAGGTCTTCGGCGGGCCGAAGTACACCGTCAGCCCGGTCTACGAGGGCATGTTCAAGGAGGAGATGGATCGGGCCGCCGGGCGCTACCCGGACGTGCGCTACGACCCGCAGCTCATCGACGCGACTTACGCCCTGCTGCTGGAGACGACCGGCGAGGCGCTGGTCATCCCCGCCCTCAACCGCGACGGCGATACCCTCAGCGACCTGGTGCTCAAGATGTTCGGCACGATCGCCGGGGCGGAATCGGTCATCCTGAGCATGAACGAGGATTTCGACGTCCAGATCGCCCTGACCGAGGCCCCGCACGGCACGGCCCCCAGCCTGCAGGGCAAAAACGTCGCCAACCCGATGGCGATGATCCTGGCCTCCGCCGCGCTGCTGCGCTACGTGGGCAGCGACGCCGCCGGCAAGGCCAGCCGCGCGATCTACGAGGCGACGATGGAGGCCGTCTACGATGGCATCCGCACGACCGATCTGGGCGGCCAGACCAGCACCACCGAATTCACGGACGAGGTGATCCGCCGCGTGCGCGGCAAGCTCGAAGTCTGGGATACCCTGGGCTAGGGGGACGCGCATGAAAACCCTGTCCGTTCGCCAGCCCTGGGCATGGCTGCTGGTTCAAGGCATCAAGACGGTCGAGAACCGAACCTGGCGCACGAACTATCGCGGCCCGCTGCTGATCCATGCCGGGGGACGACTCGATCTCGATTGGCGAGAGGAAATCGACCGGCTGGCGCGACCCCGATGGGGGTTATTTCGGCGGCCCAATGCGTATTGGCGGGAGGTTCTTGGCCGGTTGACCGGCTGCGATCTGGCGGATGAGGCGGTATTCCCCCGCAGGGGAATCGTGGGAAGCGCGACCCTGGTCGATATTGTCACAGCCTCCGATGATCCCTGGTTCACGGGGCCGTTCGGGTGGGTCGTGCAGGATGCGCGCCCGCTGGCCTATCACGCTTGCCGAGGCCAGTTGGGACTTTTTGAGGTGGCCTACCCGTAATGCCCTGGCGCGCCGCCCGGCGGAATCGGCGGTCGGACACGCGGCAGGCTCAAAGCCTGCCGCTGGGGAGAAAAGCCCGCTAAAGGGGCTCAAAAAGCCATATCGCCTTTAGCCCCTTGAGTGGGCTTCCATTTCTCCAGCGGGATGCTTGGAGCATCCCGCGATCGAACGGCCAGCGTCCCTCGCGCGGCCCGGCGGAATCGGCGGACAAACAAGTAGCGGCGGATTTTGTCCGCCGCTACCGACCTGACTGCGATTTGTGGTTGCCTGGGGCTTACATCCCGCTGGAGGGCGGCACCACGGCCCACACGTCGCCCACGGCGTGCCCGGTGGTATCGCCGGGGTTGATGTCGTGGATCCAGTAGTAGAGCGGCCAGCCGTCATAGGTGACCACGAATGTGCCATCGGTGCGCTCGGCCGTGCCCACGCTGCCGGTCACGCCTTCCCCGACGGTGATGGCCTCACCCTCGGCCACCAGCAGGGGCGGCCAGTTGATCGCGCACCGGTCGTAGCAGTTGCTGACGCCCGGCTCGTCGTTCATGAACAGGTACAGGGTCATGCCATCCGGGCCGATCAGGTAATCGCCCAGGTCGTCGCTGCTGCCCACGCTCAGCGTGACCGGCTTGACCACGGCCCACACCTCGCCCACGCCGTGCCCGGTCGCGTCGCCGGGGGCCATGTCGTTCTTCCAATAGTAAAGCGGCCAGCCGTCGAACGTGACCTGGAGCGTGCCATCGGTGCGCTCGGTTGTGCTGACTTCACCCACCAGGCCGGGGGTCACGCTGATCGCGTCGGCGCTGTCCACCAGCAGGGGCGGCCAGTTGATCGCGCACTGGTCGTAGCAATTGCTGACGCCCGGCTCGTCGTTCATGAACAGGTAGAGCGTCATCCCCGCCGAATCGACCAGGAAGCTGCCCAGCTCGGCGTTACCACCCAGGCTGAGGGTCGGCGGGGAGACGACGAACCAGACATCGCCCACGCCCTGGCCGGTGGTATCCCCCGCGGCCATGTCATCCTTCCAGTAGTACAGCGGCCAGCCGTTGTAGACGACCTGGCGCGTGCCGTCGGTGCGCTCGATGGCATTGATCCGGCCGGGAATGCCCGCCGCCAGGCTGGGAGTCTCATCTTCACCGATCAGGAGGGGCGGCCAGTTGGTCGCGCACTGATTGTAGCAGTTGCTGACGCCCGGCTGGTCGTTGGTGAACAGGTAGAGCGTCATCCCGGCGGAATCCACCAGGAAGCTGCCCAGTTCCTCATTGCCGCTGATCCCCACCGTCGCCACCCTATCGCCCTGGGCGGCGGCCAGCAGCGCGCTGCCCAGCAGGGCCAGGATCACGACCAAAAGCCACATCCCTTTAGTCCGCATGCCTCACCTCGTTACTTGTACAAGAAGGCTCTATCCGGCCTCGCTGACCGGTACACCACAAGATACGGGCCGGGGGAAACGATCGGATTTTGTGAACGGTTTCTCTAAACTCCGGCTAAGGTGGCGGGGAGCGGTCAGCCGGCAACCCAAATCGGTTCACCGATCGCCGCCCGGCAGGATGGGCCGTCCGACACGCGGCAGGCTCAAAGCCTGCCGCTGGGGAGAAAAGCCCGCTGAAGGGGCTAGAGGCAAGACGGCCCTGCATTTCAGCCCCTCCGGCGGGATTCCTGGCGCATCCCACGATCGGACGGCGAACTTCTCCCGGCGAGCCGCGCGCCGGGGACAGCGATTGCCCTCCGGCAGGCCGTGATCTAGACTGTCCCCGTCGGATGCTGGCCCAGGCCTGTTGCAGCCGGATCGGAGGGGCGTCGCCCATGGCCGCACGGATCAAGACCTCGCTGTCCATGCAAAAAGACCTGCTCGATCAGGCGGACGCCCTGGCGCGATCCCTCGATCTTCCCCGGAGCCGTCTGTTCGAGCTGGCCGTCGCGCAGTTCATCCGGACTTACCCGGCTCCGCCTGATTCAGAAACCACCGGGCCGCGCCCGGAAGGGCGGCCGGCCATCAACCAGGGCGACATCTACTGGCTCCGGGTCGAAGGCGTGGAGGGGGGCGCGCCCGGCATCCCTCATCCCCATGTCGTCGTTCAGGACGATATCTTCAACCACAGCCGGATCGCCACGGTGGTGGTCTGCGCGCTGACCTCGAACCTGAAGCGGGCGAGCCTGCCTGGGAATATCCTGCTCGAAGCAGGCGAGGCCAATCTGCCCCGGCCGAGCATCGTCGAGGTCTCGAAAGTCTCGGCCGTCGACAAAACCTGGTTGGGCAAATACATCGGGTCGCTCAGCGAGGCGCGGATCGAGCAAATACTGGCCGGGATGCGCTTTCTGCAACGGGCATTCTTCCCCCGGTGATAGAGAGCCGTATTTCCGCTTTTCGCCTGGACGCCTGCCGCTTTGGCGCTGGTCTTATCTCTTGCCTCTTGCCTCCGTTTTTTGCGGTACACTGGAACGCCTGAGCAAGCAGCGAGAAAGCAGCCCGACCCGTGCCCGATCCGGTGATTGAATACGACCGCGTGAACTTCGCCTATCCGGGCGGCCCGCCCGTCCTGCGGGACGTGACGCTGGCCGTGCCCGGCGGGCAGAGCGTGGCCCTGATCGGCGTCAACGGCAGCGGCAAGTCAACCCTGCTGCGGATGCTGATCGGCCTGCTGCACCCCGATACGGGTTGCGTGCGGGTGAGCGGGGCCGACACGCGCCAGGCCTCGATCGGGGCGCTGGCCCGCCAGGTCGGGTTCGCCTTCCAGAAGCCGGAGCACCAGCTTTTCGCCGCGACGGTGCGCGACGAGATCGCCTTCGGCCCTCGCAACCTGGGCCTGCGCGGGGTCGCGCTCCAGGCGCGGGTGGAGGACACGCTGGCCCGCTTCGGGCTGGCCGAGATCGCGGATCATCCGCCCGCCGTGCTGAGCTTCAGCCTGCGCCGGCTGGTGGCGCTGGCGAGCATCGCCGCGCTGGAGACTCCGATCCTGGCCCTGGACGAGCCGCTGGTCGGGCTGGACGGCCTGTGGCGGCGGCGGGTGATCGCCTGGATCAACGAGGCTCACGCCGCTGGGGGCACGATTCTGATGGTCACGCACCACCTGCGGCTGGCGGCCAAACTCGAGCGGGTGCTGGTGCTGGACGCGGGGCGGATCGTGGCCGATGGGCCGCCGTCGGCCGTCTTCGACCAGCCGGAGATGCTGGCCGCCGCCGGGCTGAGCGAACCGTTCAGCGTGGCCCTGGGGCGGGCGCTGAGTCTGCCCGGCCCGACCCTGCGCATCCGGGACGTGGCCGCCGCCCTGCGCCTGGGCCCGCAGGTCGTCTCCCACCTGTCCAGCGATGGGGATTGATCGGGGGGAAATGGGCGAATGGATCGCCAGGCCGGACGCGGGCATGCCAAACGGATTGGGCGTTACAAGCAGGGCGGTTGGCGAACCGCCCCTACGAGTCTTTAACCAAGAACTGAGAACTACGAACCAATGACTGTCTGCTTTCTATGAGCATCGCCGTCGATCTGTACGTCCCCGCCGCGTCCTGGCTGCATGACCTCGACCCGCGCGTCAAGCTGTTTGGCGCGGTGGCGGGGTCGGCGGCGGCGTTCCTGCTGGCCGATCCACTGGCCCTGCTGATCGGCCTGGCGGCGGTGATCGCCGTGCTGCGCCTGGGGCGCGTCCCGGCCCGGCATGTCGGCTGGGCGCTGCGCGGCCTGCTGCCCCTGACGATCCTGATCCTGCTGATCCAGCCCTGGTTCGTGGTGGGCGGGCAGGAGATTGTGGCTCTCGGCCCGGCCCGGCTGACCACGGATGGTCTGCGCGCCGGGCTGGTGATCGCCATCCGGGCCAACGTCCTGGCCCTGCTGGCCCTGCTGCCGCTGTTCACCACCCGCCACGATGACATCGTGCGCGGGCTGGTGCAGCTTGGGCTGCCCTACTCCTGGGGCCTGACCCTGACCCTGGCCTTGCGCTACATCCCCGTCGCGGCCGGACTGTATACCACCATCCAGCACGCCCAGGAAGCGCGCGGCCTCGACCTGCGGCGCGGCGGGCTGATCGGGCGCGTGCGCCAGTTCGTGCCGATCCTGACCGCGCTGGTGATCGCCTCGATCCGGCTCAGCGACCAGTTGGCGATGGCAATGGCCGTGCGCGGCCTGAACGCCGGGCCGCGCACCGAGCGCCGCGTCCTGGTCATGGCCCGCGCCGACTGGCTGGCCGCCGGCCTGATCGGGCTGGGGCTGGTCGCCCTGATCGCGCTGCGCGTGGTTGTTTAGAGAGAGTGGCCGTCCGCACGCGGGATGCTCAAAACATCCCGCGCGTCGAACGGCCGATTCTCGCCGGGCTGTGCGTCAGCCAGATCAAAAACACCGGGGTGCGCGAATCCCCCTCGATTCGCGCACCCCGGTGTTCTGTTACGCCCGGCGGATGCTTACTTGCCGGAGCCGAGCGTCAGACCCTGGATGAAGTAGCGCTGCAAGAAGATGAACACGAACAGGGTGGGCAGGGTCGCCAGCAGCGCCCCGGCCGTGATCACCGGCCAGTCGGTGTTGTACTGGCCGCGCAGGGTCGCCAGGCCGGCCGTCACCGGGCGCAGCGAGTCCGACTGCACCAGGATGATTGCCCACAGGTAGTCGTTGAACACCCAGGTGAACTCCAGCGTGCCCAGCGCCGCCAGGGCGGGCAGGGTCAGCGGCAGCATGATCTGCCAGTAGATGCGGAACTCGCCGCAGCCGTCCACGCGGGCTGCGTCCAGGATTTCGTTGGGCACGGTGCGCATGAAGTTGCGCAGCACGAACGTGCAGAAGCCGAGCTGGAAGGCGGTGTGGATCAGGATCAGCGCGCCGTAGGTGTTGTACAGGCCGAGGGCGTTGGTCAGGCGGAAGACCGGCAGCAGCAGAATCTGAAAGGGCAGCAGCGTCCCCGCCACGTACATGAAATAGAAGAACAGGTTGCCCCGGAATTTGAAGCGAGCCAGGGCATAGGCGCTCATCGAGGACAGGAACATCATCCCGAACAGCGACGGGATGGTGATGATGAAGCTGTTGAGCAGATACTTGTTGACCTGAGCATCGATCCAGGCCCGCTCGAAGTTGCGGAAGCTCAGGACGCTGGGGATGCTCCAGAAGCCGTTGATCGTGATGTCGTCCATTGTGCGGAAGGACGTGATCAGCGAGGCGAAGATCGGCACCAGCCACAGCAGGGTCAGGACGGTCAGGCCGATGTACTTGAGGGCGCTCCCGATGGTCTGCTGGGTCTGGCTCCGGCCGGAAACACGGCGGGTTTCCACGGTGGTGGTCGTCATGGGGGCCTCCTAGTACTCCAGCTCGTCCTTGACGACGCGCGAGAGATAGAACCCGATAAACACCATGCTGATGGCGAACAGGACCACGGCGATCGCGCCGGCGTACCCCATCCGGTAGTTGTTGAAGGCTTCCATGTACATGAAGTTGGCCAGCACCTGGGTGCTCTGCCCGCCGCGGGTCATGATCGCCACCAGGTCGAAGGCGCGCAGCGAGTCGATGACCGAGATCACGAACACGACCGTCGTGACCGGGGCCAGCAGGGGCAGGATCACCCGCCGGAAAAGGCTCATCTTGTCTGCGCCGTCCACAATCGCTGCTTCGACCAGGCTGGGGTCGATGTTCTTCAGCCCGGCCAGGTACAGGATCATGACGTAGCCGACCTGTCGCCAGACCGCCGCCGCCATCACGCACCAGATCGCCAGGTCGCGGTCGCCCAGCCAGCCGGGCGGATCGGTGACCCCCAGGCCGGTCAGCAGGGAGTTGAGCAGCCCCAGGCGCGGGTTATACAACCAGGCCCATACCAGGGCGATCACCGAGAAGGAAAGCACCAGCGGCGAATAGAAGCTGACCTTGTAAAAACGCCCGCCCTTCATGTCCGTGTTGAAGATCAGGGCCATGCCCAGGCCCATCGTCGTCGGCACGGTGATGAACAGGGCCAGCCAGCGCACGTTGTTGAGCAGCGCTTCGCTGAAGGTGCGGTCCACCGTGAACAGCCGCTCGAAGTTGGCCATCCCGACGTAACCCGGCGCGGAGACGCCGTCCCAGTTGGTCAGGCTGATGTAGAAGGTCGCCAGGGTCGGGCCGATGATCCAGACCAGGTACAGGATCAGGGGCGGGATCAGGAACAGGTAGGGGACGTATTTCTGGGGGATGGCGGGCAGACGCACGCCGCGCCCCGCCCGCACCGCGATCCGGCCGCTCAGGCCGGGCACGGTCAGGGCGTACTGGCCGATCAGGCCCAGGCTGGCCACGAGCAGTGTCCAGAAGCCCGATCCGCCGGAGGCGAGCATGTTGATTCCCTCGCCGGGGAAGAGCAGCAGGCTCAGGCAGTACACCAGCATCACGATCCCCAGGATCAGGGTGACCAGGGCTGCCTGGCGGCCGCGCTCCGGCTGGAGCACGCCCCACAGGGCCAGCACCACGCCGACCACGGACACGATCGGGATCAGGCCGGCGGCCAGCGTCACCTGGGCGGCCGGCACGCCGGAAAGCAGGTCGGCCAGCAGCTTGGCAACGTTATCGACGAGCTTGGCGCCGTGCCAGGGCATGAAAATAAAAGCGATGAACATCACGGCCGAGCACAACAGGCCGATGAAATTTGCGCCGGAGACGTCCACGGTGTCGTCGCGCGCCGCGCGGGAGCTGGTGGTCGCAGCCATGGGATTGCCCTCTCTGCCAAACACAGGTGGGTGGGGGTTGAATTGGGCAGGGGCATGGTTGCGCCATGCCCCTGGACCAACACACTGCGAAATCCGTGATGCGCGTGAGCCGCCCGGAAGTCCGTCTCTCCTCCTGGGGCGGACTGCCGGGGCGGGGTGCGCGGCGGATTACTCGGTTTCCTCTTCCAGGATGCGCAGGCGCTCGGCCTCCAGCTCTTGCAGGAGCTGGTCGATGCTGGACGGATCGTCCCAGAAGCGCATGAAGGCGTCCATGCCGGCTTCCGCCATGGGCGGGGTGGTATCGCGGTCATAGAACTGGGCGATGTAGTCGGCGCTCTGGATCAACTGGATGCCCTTCTGGATGTCCGCCGGGGCGGCCGAGATGTCCACGTCGGTGCGGGTGGGCAGGCGGCCCAGTTCTTCGAAGGCCATCTGCTGGACTTCCTGCGAGCCGAGGAAGGCCAGGAACTCGATGCCGCCGGCCAGGTTGCGGGCCTGGGAGGACATGAAGAATCCGTCGGTCGGGGCGTCTTCACCCACGGGCATGTCGGGGTTGATGATCGGGAAGCGGAAGAAGTCGAGGTCGTCTTCCATCTCATCCGGGTACGAGTCTTTGATGAACTGGCCCATCAGGTACATGGCGGCTTCGCCCTGGACCATCGGGTCGATGGCTTCCTGCCAGTCGTAGGCTGCGGCGTCGGCGATGAAGCAGTTGTGCTCGAAGAGCTGGTTCCAGTAGTCGAACACAGCCGCGACGCGCTCATCGGTGTAGGACTCCTTGAGCAGCATCAGGTCGATGTGGAACTCCGGGCCGTTGACGCGCATGTTCAGGTAATCGAACCAGGCGGCGGCCGGCCAGCGGAAGCGCGCGCCGATCGTGATCGGGGTGATGCCGGCGGCGTTCAGGGTGTCGCACGCGCCCAGGAACTCATCCCAGGTTTCGGGGACCTGGGTGATCCCGGCCTGCTCGAACAGGGACGGGCGGTAGTAGATCGCCCACCAGTAGTACGAGGTCGGCAGGAAGTACTGGGCATCGTTGACGGTCGCCAGGGCCGTGAAGCCGGGGGCATACGACTCGGCGAAGCCATAGTCCGTCCACAGCGCGCTGATGTCCGCGATCAGGCCCTTGTCGATGAAGAACTGGGCGCGGTTGCCGGCGAACCAGGTCAGCACGTCGGGGGCCGGGTCGGCGGTCAGATAGGCGCGGATGGCCTGCTTGAAGTCCTCATGGGCGACGATCGAATGCTCGACCGGCATGTCGGGGTGCGCCTCGTTCCACATGCCCACGACTTTCTGGTCGAAGGCGCGCGGCACGGGGTCGCCATTGTACGAATTGTAGGTGATGTAGCTGGGGCCGCCCTGAGCCAGGACGGGCAGGGCGATGGCGAGCACCATGACCAGGCTGACCAACAGGCTAAACTTGCCAAAACGAGACATCTTCTCTCTCCTTATCGAACAAGGTTCTACACGGACAGCAAACCAGCGAACGACGGTCTGGCTGAACGTCACGGACTCTTGCGGCGGGTCTGGCACCTCCTCGAACTCGACCGGCGGTGTGGATGAAGACGGGTTGTCATGGAAGCAGACATGAAACCGGAATCGCATGGCGTCCGGTGAATGAACGTGGGCGGGGCAGTGTCGGGATGGGCAAGCGATGCATGGCGTGCTCTTTGGGCCGGATAACCTGCGGACGCGCGGTGCATGCGGGATGTCAGGGCGATTATTTATTCAAGAGAATAAATTAATGCATGAGCACAATGCCCAACCCGAATTGGACGTTAAGCACAAATCACGGGTTGGGGTGTTTTCCGGTAACTCAGTTGCACGTGTAGACGCACATGTATATTCGTTATACAATATAGTGCAGGATAGATTTGATGTCAAGCCCTGTGCAATCTGCACAGGGAGGAAAGACCAGACGGACAGGGCGCCACCCCACTCGCCCCTCAGCCTGCGCTGTCCGCGGCGTCGATTCCCTCTGGCGCGCCGCCGCAAAAGGATGACAATAGCGAGGGTTGCCCGCCATTGACGTTTTATGTTTTTACTTGCTACTAAGAACTAACGGCTGACCACTGCTTTTCCAGAAGGGGTGCTGTCATGAATCCCACCGATTCCTCGCACAACGCGCGCCGCGAGCGCCCGGTCACCCAGCAGGAGGTGGCCGACCGGGCCGGAGTCTCGCGCGCGGTGGTCTCCTACGTGATCAACAACGGCCCGCGGTTTGTCACGGAGGAGACGCGCCAGCGCGTCTTGCAGGCCATCGAGGCGTTGGGCTACCGCCCCAACAAGTTCGCCCAGGGCCTCAAGCTCCGGCCGGGCGACCAGGCGCGCGGCCAGATCGGGATCATCATGGGCGGCAACAGCGAAATCCTGCGGCGGCCGTATTTCGCCGCCCTGCTGGCCGGCATCTACCGCGAGGCCCAGCGCGTCCAGCGCCAGATTCGCTTCGTGACCTTTCTGGAGGAGCTGCTCGACCCGGTGTTCTTCAACAAGAACCTCCACCCGGAGGAAATTTCCGGCCTGATCATGTTCGCGCCGTACCTGGCCCTTCAGGACCCGCGCGCCCTCGATCTGATCACCCGCGTGCGCGCCCGGATCGACAACATCGTCTCCCTGGAGACGCGCGTCGCCGACCTGCCCACCGTCTTCTTCGACCGCGCGGCGGCGGCTTGCCAGGCGGTCGAGCACCTGATCCGGCTCGGCCACAGCCGGATCGCGTTCTCCGGCGCGCCGGATGAGCGCCTGGATGGCTGCCGCCAGGCGCTGCTGGCCCACGGCCTGCCCTTCGATCCGGCCCTGACCCAACCCCTGGGCCTTCACAACCTGCCGGAGGAAGGCTACCAGTCGGTCGAGGCCCTGTTCCGGCTGCCCCAACCGCCGACCGCCCTGTTCACCGCCAGCGACGACGTGGCGATCGGCGCCCTGGCGGCCCTGCACGATCATGGCCTGCGCTGCCCGGACGACCTGGCGATCGTCTCCATCGACGATACCGAGCTGGCCGCGCTCGTCCGCCCGGCCCTGACCACGATCCACGTCCCCAAGGAAAGCATCGGCATCCACGCCCTGCGCATCCTGGATACCTACGCCGCCTATCCTGACAGTCCGCCCGCTTCCGTGGTGCTGCCCACCGAACTGATCGTGCGCCAGTCGTGCGGAAGCCGCCGGGCGTAGCCCCAGCGTCAGGCAGGCGTAGCCTGACCGTCCGGCAGCCTGCCGGGCGTGGGACTATGATAGGCAGTGTGGGTGCGGGAAGGCCGGGCGAGGACCAATGCCGGTTTCTTGCAACCCCATGGATTTTGGCTGATACTGCTTGTGAAAAGGGCCAATCCTGCCGGGATTGGCCGCGTTCTGGCCTGCTTGAGGAGGCAGAAAACGATCATGGGTAAAGGATTGCGTTGGACAGGACTGGTGGGACTTCTGGTGCTTGTGCTGGCCCTGGCCGTGCCTGCCCTGGCGCAGGAGGGTGGCACGCTTGCCTATGGGGATCGCGTCAATGGAGAAATCTCGGCCGACGTGCCGGAAGTGCGTTACACGTTCGCGGGCACGGAGGGCGATCTGATCACGGCCCGGATGCAGGCTACGGTCCAGGGGCTTGACTCCTATCTGGTGCTGGTTGGCCCGGATGGCACCGAGCTGGCCACGGACGACGACAGCGCGGGCAACCTCAATTCGCTGCTCGGCCCGTATACCCTGCCCACCACCGGCAGCTATACGCTGATCGCCACCCGCTTCCAGCGGCTGGAGGGCTTGAGCGTCGGGACGTATGAACTCGCCCTCGCGCTGGCCGAGGTCCATCCCCTGAGCCTCAACGAGACTCTGACGGTCGAGCTGAACGACGTGACGCCGGAAATGTTCTTCCAGTTCACGGGCAAAGCGGGCGACATGTTCAGCCTGTTCGGGCAGGGGCAGGGCGGCACGTCGGATTACCGGCTCGACGTGCGCGACACGAACGGCGTCTACGTCAACAACATCTACGGCGTCGCCCAGGGCGAAGCGTCGATCGATCCGCTGATCCTGCCCTCCGATGGCGAGTACGTGGTCGTGGTGTCGCGCCAGACCCAGGGCGGCTCGGTGGCTCCGGACGATGGCGACGTGACCGTCGCGCTGACCCTGCGCCCGGTCGAATCCACGCCGCTCACCCTGGGCGCGCCGCTGGAAGGCACCCTGGATGATGCCACGCCGTCCGTGCACTTCAGCTTCACCGCGGCGGCGGGCGACCTGCTGCGCCTGGAAGGCCGCCAGGGCGCTTCCGGGATCGCGTTCGAGGCACTGCTGTTCGGCCCGCAGGGCTACCAGATCAACGGCTCCAGCACCGGCTATGACACCACCGGTAGCTTCGTGGTCGACCCGATCGTGATCGATACAGGCGGCTCGTACATCCTGATGATCCGCCGCTTCGACACGACCGGCCAGGGTGTGGTCGGTTCGGCGAGCAGCTACACCGTCACGCTGGGCGAGACTCAGTCGCCGGAACTGGTGGCGGGCGAGGAAATCACCGGGACGTTCGGCACGGTCGGACAGTATGAGCAGGTTTTCCGGTATGTTGGGACGGCCGGCCAGAGTCTGCGCCTTACCCTGCGCAGCGTCGATGAGGACTACGGGCCGAGCATGGACCTGCAGGGGCCGATCGTCCCCGGCGTCAGTGACGTCTCCGTGATGAACGCGGGCATGGGCGGCGGGTATATCCCCTACGTCTTCAACGTCAACGGCGGCGTTCCTTCGACCGTGACCTTCACCTTCGACGTGCCGTCGGATGGCACATACCTCTTCCGCGTGCGCAACGGGATCAGCAGCCAGGATGGCACGATGGCCGGCAGCTTCGGCCTGCTGGTCGAGGTCGTCGAGTAAGGCGGCTGGCTCAAGACCAGGATCGGGGCGCGGCGACACCGCGCCCCGTTTTGTTTGGAGGACGTGAGGAAAATTGCTTTCGGCCATCCGCGATCGGTCAGAGGCAGAAGCCGGGCAGCGTCGCCAACAGGTCTGGTGGCCATCCCCTGGACGTGCGCCGCGTGAGCGCCACCCCTGCACCATCCGCGCCTGGTTTTCGCTTTATGCCTGGACGTAACCAGCGCCTGCGCGACCCCTTAGCCATCTTCTGAACAGACAGCCGCCCGGAGGAGGTCATCCGGGCGGTTTTTGATTCCACGATCGCGGCCAAAATCGGATTGAAAAGATGCAAAATCCGGGAGGATGTTCTAAACTTTAAGAAATTGTTAAATACCCGCCGGCGGGTATGATCTGAGAAGC
>JARKOQ010000011.1 GCA_029976005.1 Aggregatilineales bacterium
GGACGAGCCTTTCTGAAGCAGGGCCTGGATCTGCCCGCTGAGCCGTTCGCGCTCGTAAGCGGTCAGTTCCTTGGCCGTCAGAACGATGATCGGGATGTCACGCAGGTGCTCGTCGGCGTTGATCTGGTCGATGACCTGGAAGCCGTCCATGCCCGGCATCATGATGTCGGTGATCACCAGGTCGGGCCGGTGCTCGCGCACCATGCGGATGCCCTGCATGCCGTCGCCCGCCAGCATCACCTCGAAGTTGCCGCGCGCCTGGAGCAGCCGCTGCACCAGCCGGGCGGCATCCAGGTTGTCCTCGATGATCAGGACACGGCGCAGCGGCGCCTGCACCTGTTCCAGGGCGCTGAGCAGGCCCTCCGTGGGCAGGTTGAGCCGGTTGCCCATCGGGGCGACGTCCACGTCGCGTTTCCACTGGTCGCCCAGGATATGCTTCTCCACCGGGAAGGTGTGCCCGGAGCAGTTCAGGACGATCAGGTCGTCCGGCTTGACCGCCCCGCTGCGCACCATCTTGATCAGCCCGGCGAACGTCACCGCCGTGGCCGGCTCCACGCTGATGCCTTCCGTCCGGGCCAGGATGCGCATGGCGTTGAAAGCTTCCTCGTCGGTCGCCACTTCCGCCACGCCGCCGTAGGCCGTCATGACGTCGTAAAGCATCTGGTAGGCCCGGCCGGGATTGCCGGTGCTCAGGGTGGCGATCACGGTCGTGGGATTGTCCACCGGGGTGGCGATCGGCTGGCCGGCTTTCCAGGCGTTGACCATCGGCGCGCAGCCCGCGCTCTGGACGATCCCGATTCCCGGCACGCGATCGACCAGGTCCAGCTCAATCAGCTCGCGGAAGCCCTTGGCGACGCCGATCGGGCCCATCCCGCCGCTGACGCCCTGGATGAACCAGTCCGGCGCGCGACCCAACTGCTCGACGATCTCGTAGGCCATGGTCTTCATGCTCTCCACGGCCGCGATCGACTTGATGCCGCGGTCCTCGTAGAGGCCCTTGCTCTTGGCGAAGCGGTTGGCGACCACCTTGGTCTCGTCGTACGTGCCGGTGACCTTGATCACCTCCGAGCCGTAGATCGCCACTTCGCGCATCTTGTCGCCCGGCACCTGGCTGGTCAGAAAGACCCACAGCCTGATCCCGGCCCGGGCCGCGTAGGCCGCGTAGGCCATCGCCACATTGCCGGTACTGGCGACCACGGCCTCGTGGATGCCCATCTCGCGCATCACGCTGATGGCGACCGACGCCTGGCGATCCTTGAAGCTGCCGGTCGGCCCCTGGCGCTCGTCCTTGATATACAGGTTCTTCAGCCCCAGCATGGAGCCAAGCTGGGGCAGGTGCAGGAGGGGGGTCGCCCCCTCCCCCAGGGTGACGATATTCTTGGTGTCGTGCAGCGGCAGCAGTTCGTGGTAGCGCCACAGGCTGGGTTTGCGATCCTTCACCCGCTGGGCCCAAACCCCATGCTTGAGCGGGGCCAGGTCGTACTGCGCTTCCAGGATGTTCTCCCCACACACGGGACATTCCGGTGTGGGCCGGTCATAGGGCATCCGATGTTTGCAGTAGACGCAAACCAGATCAATGTTCTTACGGCTCATAGATGGTTTTTAGGCCGCTCCCCTTCCGGTCTTACCTTCGTATCTGTCCATGCGCCCTGAGCGTGACGGCTGAACAAGGGGCTTATGAACTTCATGGGCGGTTGGCGAACCGCCCCTTCAACAGCCCCGTGCGCTCAAAGGTTCACGGACAGGGTCTTAGTTCCTGTTATCGCCTGCATTATGACCCAGAACGGCCGCCACGCCAGTGAGCAACTGCCCTTCATCCAGCGCATTTTTACTGAGAATGCTCACATCCCCATACTGGCCGCGCGCAATCGGGATCAGATCGTCCTCGGCGGTGATCAGGATCACGGGCAGGGACCGCGTGACGGGATCGGAGCGCAGCCGGGCCAGCATCTCCAGGCCGCTCATGTCGGGCATGTACAGGTCGAGCAGGACGAGGCTGGGCAGCCGCCGGGCGATCTGGGCCAACCCTTCCTCGCCGCTGGTCGCGGTCACGATCTCGTAGGGACTGTTGGTCCGCAGCCATTCGCCGATCATGCGCACCGTCTCCGGCCGGTCGTCGACGATCAAAATCCGGTCCTGGGCCTGCTCGGTCTCCACCCGGACGAGGGCCTTGAGCAGGTCTTCCTCCAGGAAGGGCTTGTTCAGGTATTCCACCGCGCCAAGCTGGAGGGCGCGCTCCCGGTCGGGATCGATGCTGATCACCACCACCGGGATCGCGGCCGTATCCTGGAGCGCCTTGAGCTTGGTCAGCACGTCCCAGCCGTCCCGGTTCGGCATCCGCACGTCCAGGATGATGATCTGGGGCTTGATCAGGCGCACCATTTCCTCGGCGATATCGGGGTTCGAGGTGGCCTCGACGGTATAGCCCGCCTTGTTGAGGTAGCGCCGGTAAAGCTGGTGCATGCCGACTTCATCGTCGATGACCAGGACGATCTTGCGCGGCGGCAGGACCTGCTCCGTCACGGGCAACTGGGCCTCGGACTTGAGCGGATCGTTCTCCAGATCGGGCTGTTCGGGGTTGGACGCCTTGGTCGACTTGGGGAAGGCCGGGATCGTGAAGCTGAAGTTGGAGCCGACGTTGAGCGTGCTTTCCACCCACAGATCGCCGCCCATCATCTCGATCAGGCTGCGCGAGATGGGCAGGCCGAGGCCGGTGCCGCCGCTGGTGCGGGTCAGCGAGCCGTCCACCTGCTCGAAGGCGCGGAAGATCACGTCCAGCATGTTGTCCGGGATGCCGATGCCGGTATCGACCACCGACACCTGGACGTACGGCCCGTCGGCCTGCTCCACCTTGAAGACCGAGATGGTGATCGAGCCTTCATGGGTGAACTTGGAGGCGTTGGACAGCAGGTTGATCAGCACCTGGCGGGTGCGGACTTCGTCGCCAAAGACGTTGGGCAGGTCGGACTCCATCTCGATGTTGAGCCGGATCGGGCGCTCCTTGAGCAGGCCGATGCTCATCGACTTGGCCACGTCGACCACGCCCTGGATGTTGAACCAGTCGGCGTTGATGGTCAGCTTGTCGGCTTCGATCTTGGCCTGGTCCAGGATGTCGTTGATCAGGTTGAGCAGGTGCTGGCCGCTGGAATGGATCGTGGTCAGGTCCTGCTTCTGCATGTCGGAGAGCGGGCCGTCGATGCCCTTCAGGATCACGCGGCTGAAGCCGATGATCGAGTTGAGCGGCGTGCGCAGCTCGTGCGACATGTTGGCCAGGAACTGGCTCTTGATCTTGTCCAGCTCGCGCAGGCGGTCGTTGGCGGCCTGGACTTCTTCCAGCAGGCGGATGTTCTGGACGACCGCGCTGAGCGACCCGGACAGGGCCTGGAGCAGGCGCAGGTTGGCTTCGTTATAGGCCCGCAGCCCGCGCCGGTAGAGCATCATCACCCCGACCAGGCCGCTGCCGGCCAGGAGGGGCACCACCACCAGACTGCGCATGCCGGGCACGACCTGCCCGTGCAGGGCCGCGTCCTGCAGATCGGCCACCGGGAACGGCCAGCGCTCGGTGCCGGCCTGTTCCACCAGACGGCTGTCCAGCGGCAGGCGCTGCGGCACGAACAGATCGGCGACCTGACGCACCAGCGAAACCTGGCGCAGGTATTTCTCCTCGCGCTCCTTGATGTAGACCACCACCACGTCGCTGGGCAGGTTCTGGTTGACCAGCTCGGTGACGCTCTCCATACTGCTTTCCATGTCGGAGTACGCGGCGGCGGCGGTGGTGACGTTGAACAGGAAGCTCATGTCTTCCGCCTGGCGCTGCGCCTGGACGAACAGCTCTGCGTTCTCGTAGGCCAGACTGACCTGGGTGGTCAGCGTCTGGACCAGGGTCAATTCCGCCGGTGAGTACGGGTAGGTGGTCATCATGTCCAGGGTGAACGCGCCGACCATCTTGTTGTGGACAAACAGCGGCGCGATCAGGAGCGCCTTCACGCCGTAGTCCAGCATGCTGGACTTCAACTGCTCGCCCAACAGATCGGAGGACGCGAGGTCGTCGATCGCGCAGGGCCGGCCGGTTTCGATCATCTGGGCATAGAAGGGACTATCCTCGATGACCAGCCGCGAAGTCGCCGGTTCCTGGCGCCCTTCCCAGGCGACCACGTCGGCCACGCCTGAGTTTTCGGCGTTGATCATCAACACCGTGCCAAAGTCCGCGCCAAGCGTCTCCACCAACCCCTTCAGACCGGTGACCAGCAGCTCGCGCAGGTCCAGGGTCTTGGTCAGGGCGAGGCTGGTGACGTACAGGCGCTCCATGCGGGTGACCTGCTGCTCGAGGGCGCGCGCCGCGCGCTCGCTGGCGTCGAACAGGCGCGCGTTGTCGTAGGCGGTCGAGACCTGGGTCGCGAAGAGCTGGAGCAGGGTAATCTCATCCCGGGAGAAATCGCGTAACACATAGCTGTCAACGCCGATACTGCCGAAGAGGCGCTCGCCGGCTTCCAGCGGCGCGAAGGCAATCGACCGGATTCCCTGTTCAGCCAGCGACTCGCGCAGAGACGGCTTGAAACCGTCTTCCGCCGCCACATTACTCACGACATACGGCCCCCGCTGCTCAAGCAAGCGATCGACGTAATACAGGCCATTGCGCGTGATATTCCAGCCCACGTATTCCGTATGCGGGAAGGAAGCGCTGACCCGGCCGCCGCTCAGGTCCTCGTTGAAGATCGCGATGGACACGTTGTCGGCGGTGAGCACTTTCTGAAGCTGTTCCACGACCAGAGTCAGAATTGACTCCGGATCGCGGATCGCGCCGATCGTCTGGCTGGTGGTGAACAGGCTTTCCATCCGGTTGACCTGCTGCTCGAGGGCGCGGGCGGCCGCCTGCTGGCCCTGGAACAGCAGCGCGTTCTGGTAGGCGGTCGCCACCTGAGTCGCGAAGAGCTGGAGCAGCGTGATGTCTTCAGGGGTGAATTCGCGGCCCGGTTTGTTCAGGTCAAGCCCGATCGTGCCGGTCGCCCGGCCTTCGGACACCATGAAGGGCAGGATCACGATCTCCTGGACGTTGTTGGCCAGCAAGACCTCGCGGGTATCCTCCGCCAGCGCGTCGCTCTCCGCCACATCCGGCACAATGAAGGGGTCGGTGCCGTGATCCCCCTCGTCCCACCACGGGCCGAGCATCCGGATGCGAACACCAACCGTGCCCGTATCGGGATATTCGGCGCGCACCACCCCTATCTGCGGATCGGCCTCGTCGGCGATCACAATCCCGCTGTGATCGACGCCCATCAGTTCCACCAGATAGTGGGCCGCCGACTGGAGAATGTCGTCGGCTTCGTACATCGACGTGAAGCCCTGGCTGGCGTCCAGCAGACCTTGCAGGCTGTGCACCTGCTCGGAGAGGGCCAGGGTGTAGTCCTGGGTTTCCTCGAACAGACGGGCATTGTCCAGCGCGATCGCGATCTGGTCGGCCAGGGAGCTGAGGACGGTGATGTCTTCCTCGCTGAAGGCGCCCGACCGGTTGGACTGCACGTCCAGCGCGCCGGCCACCTGACCGCGCGAGATCAGCGGCACGGCCAGCTCGGAACGGGTATCCGGCAGGTAGGGGTTGGGCCGGTGGACGACCTTGGCGTCCGCCGTATCCAGCGCGACGACCGGCACGGCCCGGCTGGTCACCTGGCCGATCACCGAGTCGGAGCCAACCGCCAGCGCCCAGTTGAGGTCAATCATCGTCCGGCCGACTTCGCCGGTGCTGGCCTTGAGCACCGCACTGTCCCTGGCCGCGTTGAGCAGGAAGACCTGGACGTGGTCGTACCCGAAGTTGTCGCGGATGAGGTCCACGACGCGGGGCAGCAGCTCGTTGATATCCAGGATCGAGGTCACGGCCCGGCTCACTTCGGCCGAGGTCTGGAGCTGGCGGGCGCGGCTGCGGGTCTGATCGAGCAGCCGGATGTTTTCCAGCGCGATGGTGGTCAGCTCGGCCAGGCTGCCATAGATGCGCATTTCGCGCTCGTTGTGGGTCCGCCGTTCAGGGGAGCCAAACAGCAGCGCCCCGATCGGCCGGCCGGCCACTTCCAGCGGCACGAGGGCCAGGGCCTGGACGTTGAGGGCCTGGTAGCTCAGGCGGCTCTCGTCGGAGATGCGCAGGTCGGTTTCGACGTCGTCGATGTGCATGAGCAGGCCGGAGGCCAGCTCCGCCCAGCCGGGATACTGATCCGGGGTGAAGACCATGCCCGTCAGGTCCAGGCCCGGCTCGCGCGACCACATCGCCGCGATCTCCATCGAAGCGGCAGGGCTGGACCAGTCCTCGCCGCGCAGGAGCAAGAGCTGGGCCACGGCCACCGGTTCGGGCGTGGCGTACTCGACCAGGGTGCGCAGGATGTCCTGCGGCGTATTGACGTCGGCGATGGCGCTGCTGGTTTCGTACAGCACGCGGGTTTCGTCCAGGGATTCCTGGGTGCGCTCGAACAGGCGGCGGTTTTCCACGGCGGAGGCGACCTGGTCCACCAGGGCCTGGTAGTTGCGCATCACATTCTCGTGATGGGTGTAGACGCTGGAGTAGCTGATTTGCAGGAAGCCCAGGAAGCGTTCCGCCACGCGCATCGGGAGGAGCGTGACCGCGGCCGGCAGTTCGGCCGGGTCGAAGTTCTGGGCCAGGACCTCGTCGAGCGCGGCCCGCACGGCGAAATCCTCGATGATGATCGGCTGATCCCGGTCGAACACGTCCTCCGGGAAGATCGTCTCGCGGCGCAGGAGCAGTTGCTCGACGATCCGGTTGGCCCGCTCCGGATCGTGACCCCACAGCGCGTAGACTTGCAGGTTGTGCAGCTCCTCCGGGCCTTCCACGACCAGGATGGCCGCCTGATTGGCCTCGCTGGGCAGCGCGTAGGACACGAACACGTCCAACACCTGCTGGATGGTCGTCGCGCGGCTGATCTCGCGGCTGGCATTGTAGAGCAGCAGGGTCTGGCTCAGGGCTTCCTCGGTCTGTTCCTTCAGACGGGTGTTCTGGAGGGAAACCGCCGCCTGGTCGGACAGGGCCTCGATCAGACGTTCTTCCTCAGGCTCGATCTGGTGCGGCTCGTGGTAGCCGAACGCCAGCCAGCCCACCACATCGCCGGCGACGCGCATGGGCACGCTCACCACGCTGGCCAGATGATGCTGTTCCAGCGCGCTCCGGTCGGCCGCGTCAAGCGACGGCGCGCTGGCGTGGATCGACATCAGGCGATCCATCTGGAAGAGCCGGGGGGGATAGGGCTGGCTGTCCTGCGCTTCGGGCGGGTAAGCGCCCACCACCTGGAGCAGGTCGGCCAGCGTATTCCCGGCCGAGCCCATCATGATCAGGTGCGCCACGTCCGGCATGATGTTGATGGTCAGACTCGTCAGGACCGTCTCGGTGATCGACTGCACGTCCTGCCCGGCGAAGATCGCCTTGCTGGCCTCGTACATGGCCGTGGTTTCGCGCAGGGTATCCTGCAGGGCGCTCTGCAACTGGCGCAGCTCGGTGATGTCTTCGAACACAGCCACGATCGCCGTCACGTTGCCGTCGGCGTCGTGGATCGGCGCGGCGTTGTTCAGCACGTCGATGGTGCGCCCATCGACAATGATGCTCATGTCCTCGGTGAAGGCCGCCGAGTCCTGGCGGATGGCCTGCATGACCGGAATTTCTTCCACCGGGTATGGCTCGGCGCTGTCGGCCCGGATCACGCGGCCTTCGCTCGCCAGGCGGACCAGGTCGACTTCCTCGCCCAGGAGTTCGACGGCGCGTTCGTTGGACAGGATGGCGCGCCCGGTATGGGCGTCGATCACGGTCACGGCCGTGGGCATCGTCGACAGGATCGATTGCAGCGTCTGGCGCTCGGTTTCCACCGCGCTGAAGAGCTGGCGGCTGCGCAGCACGGTCGCCATCTGGGCGGTCAGCGCCTCGAAAATCTCGATCTCGCGGGCGGAGAAATCGTACGGCTCGAAGTAGTGGCTGAGCACCAGCCGGCCGAGCCGGATGCCATCGGCATCCAGCGGCAGGCTGGCCATCGACTGAATCCCGGTCTCCAGCACGTCATCGATCAGGGTCGACGGGTACAGCCGCCGGATGTCGTCCGGAGTCGGCAGCACGTGCACGGTCGCGGTCTGGCGGTAAAGCACCCTGGCCGGCCCCTGGATCGGCACGACCTGTTCCTGGACGCCCCGCACGCCGGGCGCGCCGATCGTGAACTGGCGCGCCTCCAGCGGATAGCCCTCGGAGTCGCGCTCCTGGCCGAAAACGATCAGGGATGTCGCGCGGCCGGGGGCGCCGAAATTGGCATGGATGGCTTCCAGAATCTCGCGCTCGGATGCGCCGCGATTGATGGCCTGGCCGGCCTGATACAGGCGCTCGGTTTCGGTCAGGCTGCGCTGGGTTTCCGTCACCAGGCGGGCATTCTCCACCGCCAGGGAGACACGTTCCGCCACCGCGTTGATCAGCGCCACCTCGTCCGCGCCAAAGCCGGCTTCGCCGGAGGGCGCGGTTTGCAGCGTGCCGATCACCTCGCCGCGGACGGACAGTGGGACGCTCAGCAGGTGCTGGCTGGCGCTGGCGTCCAGATCGGCGCCCCGCGAACCACCGGCCTCGGCCGAGTAGGTCGTCGGCAGGGTGCGCTCGGTGGTCAGGAAGTCGTCCCAGGCGGTGCGGGTCAGACGGCGGTTCAGCTCTTCCACGCGCGCGATCTGCTGGCGCGACGTATCCAGCAGCCGCGCATTGTTGATCGCAATCGTGAGCTGGTTGGAGAGGATTTCGAAGATGCGCACGTCCTCGGCCGAGAAAGCGTTGGGGTAGATGCTCTGGATGTCCAGCGCACCGATGACCAGCTCGCCGTAACGCAGCGGCACGGCCATCTCCGAGCGGGTGTCGGGCAGATTCGGGTTCGGGCGGTGCACGACCCCGGTTTCGCCCGTGTCGGAAGCAATCACGGTCTTGCCGGTGGCGGTCGCCTGGCCGATAACCGACTGCGAGCCGACCGGCAGGAACCAGCCTTCCTGGAGCATCTTCTGGCCGACTTCCCCGGTGCTGGCCGCCAGCCGGGCCACGGCGTCCTTGTCGTCCACCAGGAAAACCTGGACGTGGTAGAAATTGAATCGCTCGCGGATCAGATTCACGGCGCTGTCCAGCAGCGGCCGCAGATCGCCCATCCCGACCGCGACGGTGGCGATCTCCGAGGCGACTTCCAGGTCGCGCGTCCGTTCCTGGAAGCGTTCTTCCAGGGATTGGATGGTCACCAGCAGGCGGTTGGTCATGCTGTTCATGGCTTTACCAAGCCGCCCCACCTCGTCGCTCGTCTCCGCCGGGACGCGAGCCGAGAGATCGCCCGCGCTGATCCGGTCCGCCACCGCGACGGCGGTTTGCAGCGGCCGGACGAGCATCAGGCTGATGCCATACAGGAGGACGGCCAGCAGCCCCGCCGTCAGCAGCGCACCCAGCGCGAACACCGCCCCAAAACGATCCACGCCGCTCAACGCCACATCGACATCCTGGGCGACCAGCAGGGTCCAGGGTGTGTTTTCCACCGCGGCCGGAAAAGGCTGGAACGTCGCGGCGGTCGCGATCACGTCCCCCAGGTTGGCGGCGAGCTGATCCGTGCCCACCAGGCCGGCCAGAGCCGGCGCGCGGTCGGCGATCGGCGTCTCCGTGCCATCCTGGCCGTACTGATATCCCGTCCCCGGCGTGTCGCCAAGGGTATCGGCCAGCACCATCCCCCGGCTGTCGACCAGGAGATAGCGCGACGACTCGGGCAGTCCGGCAAGCACATCCGGCCCGCTGACATAGTTCAGGAAGGCCTCGGCCTGCACGTCGACCATGATCCCGCCGTGCCAGTCGCCGCCAGCGTAGAGCGACGTGACGAGGTGCACGACGGCCCGGTCGCGATCGATCTCCGGCGCGGTGATATGAACCTGATATTGCGGCAGCGACCGCGTCGCCTGGAAGTAGGTCTGGCCGGAGACATCGCGCAGTTCGTTCGGCAGCACGATCCGGGTCACGTCATCCATGCCGGTTCGCTCGACGCGCAGCAGCTCGCGCCCCTGCGAATCGAACAGGCCGATCGCCTGAATAACCGTCGAACGGCGCACGACCTGGAAGATTTCCGTCCCCAGGTCGGCCGTCGCCTCGGCGAACCGCACGCGGGCATCGGCGAGTTCTTCCTCGGAGGCCGTGGCCGCGGCATGGTCAAGCACATGGTCGGCTTCCAGCAACGACACCAGCGACGTGTTGTTGGAAATGGTGATCGTCGTGTCCGGCAGGGTCTCCAGGAAGGTCGAGATGCGCTGGGTGATCGAGGCCGTGACCAGGCGCTGGTCGCTGCCGATCACGCGCTCCTCGGAGGCGTACATCTGCTGCCGGCCAAGAATCAGCAGCGCCAGGAAGCCCAAGGCCAGCGGCAGCAACAGCGCCGCCAGCAGGCGGGTGTGCAGCGACCAGGATCGGAAGCGGAGATTGAAGGCCTGGAGAATGTTCTTCAGTCGGGACATCAGTTGCTCTCCCTACGACCAGCGTCGGGCCGGCCATTGGCAGGGGCCGCGTCGGACTGTCTGAGCTGAATGCTGACCTGGGACGTGCCCAGCACTTCCGAAAGTTGCTGGACGGCCGCCTGCAGGATCAGCGGGATATTCGGTTCGGATGTCAGGCGGCTGCTGATCTCGTTCACCAGACGCTCGCGTTCGGCCTGGCGCTCGGTTCGCTCCAGGAGGCGGAAGGTCTCCAACGTCGTCGAAAGGCGCTCGACCAGTTCGCGGGCCAGAAGCTGTGTATTGGCGTTGATCCGGTCGGCGGGCATCTGCCATTCCACCACCCCCAGCACCTCGCCGCGGCTGAGGATGGGCACCGCCAGGACGGCGAACCCGTCCGCGTCCGGCGGGCTGACGATCACCTCGCGCTGGAGCGCGGCCCGGTGCTGCCAGATGCTCCATTCGGCGCGATTCTGGCTGGGGGCGGCCCCCGCCTGCGCGTCCAGGACACCGCGCCGCTGCCCGCCCAAGACCTGCTTCCAGGCCTGCTGGGTCATCAGACGATTCTGGGCCTCCAGCTCGTTCATACGCTGCTGGCTGGCTTCCAGGCGGCGGTTGTTGTCGATTGCGATGGCAAGCTGGGCCGCCAGGGCTTCGAACAGCGCCTGCTCGTCCGGGTTGAAGGCGTTCGGGTAGACGCTCTGCACGTCCAGCGCGCCCAGCACATGGTCGCCGTGCACCAGCGGCAGGGCCATCTCGGCCCGCGTATCGGACAGGAATTCGTTCCGGCGGTGGACGCGGCTAGAGGACGTATCGCGCGCGATAACCGTCTCGCCCAGCTCGGTCACGCGGCCGATCACGCTGACGCTGCCCACCGCCAGGGCATGCCCGCGCCGCAGCAGCTCGCGTCCGGCCTCGCCCGTGCTGGCCACCAGGAGCGCGTTCTCGCGGGACTCGTCCACCAGGAAAATCTGGGCGTGGTAAATCTTTGGGAAGCTCTGCACGATCTGGGTGATGGCGTAGTTCAGCAGGGTATCGAGATCGCGCAGGGAGGACGCCTCGCGCCCGATCGTGGTCGCCAGCTCCAGGTCGCGCGTCCGTTCGGCCACGCGATGCTCCAGCTCCGTGATGGAGGCGCGCACCTGCTCGGCCATGTTGCTGAAGGTGTGCATCAGCGCGCCAATGTCGTCGGCGCGCTCCATCTCCGGGAGGGCGATATCCAGGTTCCCGGCGGCAAGCTGTTCGGAAGCACGCCGCAGGTTGATGATCGGCACCGCCACCAGGCGATTCGTCACGTACGCCAGCACCAGACTCAGCACCACGACCACCACCAGCGCCAACTGCCCACCGGTCGCAAGCTCGCGGAAGACCGCCACCGTCAGGGAACTGGCCGGCACTTCGCTGACCACGGTCCAGCCGATCGCAGACACCGTGCGGTGGCGTCCCATCACCTGGATCGGGCCAGCCCCCCAATCCCGGGTGTAGACGGCCGGGCGGGCGCTTTCCGCTTCTTCTTCTTCGGACGCCACGCTCTCCAGGGTCAATTCAGTCGTCAGCAGCGGCAGGTCGCCCAGCGGAGAGAGCAGCCGGCCGTTCGTGTCGAGCACATACAGGATGCCGTTTTCGAGGGTGAGGTCGCGCGACGCGGCCTGGGCTTCCACCAGCGGCTGCGCCAGCTCCATGTCCGGGTCCAGACTGAACACCAGGTAGCCATACAGGGTGGTGTAGTCGGCCAGGGGAGAGACCGCCTCGAACATCGGAAGCCGGCTTTCGGGGTCGAGGTAGGGATCGAGCAGGAAGACATTCGCGCCGGACAGATCGCGCCCCGCGAACTGGGCGAAGGCCGGATGCTCGCGCTGCTCGCTCATGGCGATGCTTGGCATCTCGGCCACCGGCCCGGTCACCACGAGCAGCTTGCCCTGGGGGTCGAGCAGGCGGATCGCCCGGATTTCCGGGTGCAACACGAGCTGTTCTTCCATCGCCGCCCGAACCAAATTGGCCTCGATATCGCCGCCGGAACGGCTGCTGGCCAGGGCCAGGGTGATCCCGTAGGCCTGGATGCGCGGCTCGCTGCCGGCTTCCTTGAGGGTCGTGAGCAGGCGGTTCAGATGGCCGTCGATCAACAGCGACGCCACCTGGGCCTGCTGTTCCAGGACAACCTCGGTCGTTTCTCCCAGGTTCTGGTAGCGCACCACCGACTGCACGCCCAGGAAGGCCAGCAGGGGCAGCACGGCCGCGGCGATCACGATGCCCAGCATCTTGTAACGGATCGGCCAGCGCGCGTATCCGATCAGCCGGTTCAGTCCCTGGAACAGGTTCATGTCGCGCCTCCCCCACGCTCAAGACGCGGCGTGAGTGTCGTCTCGGCCTGCTCCTCGGAGAGCTGGAGCCGGATGTGAGTCAGGGTGCTGCCCACCGCCTGGTTGAACTCCTCGGCGGCGACGTTGAGCAGCGCTTCCATCGATCGCGCGGTCTGCAAGCGGCCGGACACCCGGCCGATCTGCTGCTCGCGGGAAGCCAGCGCCTGGGTCTGTTCCACCAGGCGGGCGTTGTCCAGGGCCAGGGAAAGCCGCTCGGCCACCGTCGTCGCCAGATCGACCAGGCGTTCCGGCACGTCGCCCTGACGCTTGAGGGTGAATTCCATCGCGCCCAGCACCTGGCCGCGCAGGATCACCGGCAGGCCGAGCACGTGGCCTTCGGGGGTCGGCGTCACGGTCACCTGCCCGGTCTGGAGCACCTCGGCCATCGTCGGGCTGATGTCCTCGCCGGGGACGGGGGTTTCGGCGCCGGGCGTCTGGTCGAAGCCCAGGACATCCTTACGCCGCTCGCGGAAGAAGCGTTCCCACACAATACCGGCCGCCTGACGGCGCAGGCGCTGGATTTCGGCCGCGCTGCGTTCCATGTGGACGTTGAACTGCTCCAGCTCGGTCTGGGCGCGCTGCATACCCACGCTCAGGACGGCGTTGCGGAGGGCCATCCCCAACTGGCGGGCCAGGCCGCCCATCGTCTCGATCATCTGCTCGTCAAAGGCCAATGGGTCGGTGCTCTGCAAGTCGAGCATCCCGACGATCTCGTCGCCATAGATCACCGGCTGGATCAACTGGCTGTTGGTTCCCGGCAGGAAGCCGGCGCGCATGTTCGCCAGGTCGGTCGAGCGGGCCACGATCGGGCTGCGCTCCTTGACGGCCTGGGTCAGGGGCAGGTCGGCCGCCAGCGAGACGGGATGTCCTTCCAGAGCGAGGCGCTGGGCGGCCATGCCGGACGCGCCGCGAGGGTGGAACGTGCCGGGGCTATCCGGGTCGCGCAAGTAGAGCAGCACCTGGTACAGGTCGAAATCGTGCTGGACCGACTGGCAGAAGGCCCGGATAATCCGGTCTTCCTGGCCTGTCCGGTTGAGAGTCCCCGCGAGCGCGGTGACGGCCTTGAGCTGCTGGCGAGCCGCCTCGGCCTGGCCCAGGCTGGCGTAGAACTGGTTGACCAGGAGCCACTGCGCCGCGCCAAAGAACACGACCACGATCACGATCGGGGGCACGCGGCGCAAAAGCAGGTCCGAGGCGGCCACCTCGCTCCCGGACAGGCTCCCGGCCAGCACCAGCACCCCAACGATCTCCAGGACGGTCAGCGCCACGATGCTCCGCCGGTCGAAGAGCAGCCCCGCCACGAACAGGGGAGCGGCCAGCACCATGGCGGACTCGCTGAACAGCCCATTGACCGAGATCAATCCGAAGGCGGCGGCCAGCGTCAGACCCACGTAGACCCACGCCCCCGCCGCCAGCCAGCCGCGATTGGCCAGCAGGATCGCCAGAAAACTGCCCAGGATGGCGAACGGGATCATCACCAGGGTCGTGACGTCCAGCCTCGCGCCCTGGACAGTCAGGATCAGGACCAGCCCGATCAGGCTTACGCCCAGCAGCAGCCCGATCAGGCACAGCCTCGCCAGAGAATTCGCCCGGCGCTGGCTGAGCAGGTCCGGGTATGGGAACTGAATGGTGAGATAACGCCTCAAGACGTCCATGAGTTCTCCCGCGCTTTAACCGGGGGTTTCCAGCGGAGCTGCCCGCAAGCGAACCGCCCCGTGCTCGGCGCCCAGCGCCGCGCTCAATTCCGACAGGGCCAGGCGCAGGATGTCGTCCACCGCGCTGACCCCTTGCAACCGTCCGCCAATTTCGTTGATCACGTGCTCCTGCTGGGCCAGGGTCTGCGCTTCCTCGAACAGACGGCTGTTATCCAGGGCCAGCGCCAGCCGGGCGGAGACGGCCTCGATCAACTCCTGGGCCGTGCGGGGATCGGCGTGGGGCGGCAGCGTGATCTCGATCGCGCCCACAACCTGCCCGCGCATGTCCAGCGGCACGGCCACCACCGGCGACTCGCCTTCCTGCCGGATGTGGGTCTGGCCTTCCCGGACGGCCTGGACCAGCGCCGGGGACCAGTTCGCCGCGCGGCGCAGCTCGCCGCCGGTCAGCGTCACGCCATAGTCCTGCTCGCTGGTGTTCAGGAAGTCCAGCCAGGCCTGGCCGGTGATCTGGCGGTTCAGGCGCTCGACTTCGCGCAGACTGGTCTGAGCCTGGTCGTAGAGCGTCCGGTTTTCGGTCAGGCTGGCTTCGATCTGCTCGAACAGGCGCGCATTGCGGATCGCCACGCCGATCAGGCTGGCCATGATCTCCAGCGTCTCGACATCCCTGGACGAAAAGGCGTTCGGCCGGGTGCTCTGCACGTCCAGGATGCCGATCACCCGGCTCCCGTCCAGCAGGGGCAGGGCCAGCTCCGAGCGCGTGCCGGGCAGGAATTCGTTGGCCCGGTGCATGGGATCGGCGCTGGTGTCGGTCGCGTAGACCGTCTGGCCGCGCTGGGTCGCCTGCCCGATCACCGAGCGCGAGCCGACCGCCAGGCGATGGCCGCGGCCCAGAAGCTGCTTCCCGGCCTCGCCGGTGCTGGCCCGCAGGACGGCAAATTCG
The DNA here is from genome assembly GCA_029976005.1 of Aggregatilineales bacterium. Lineage (GTDB taxonomy): Bacteria > Chloroflexota > Anaerolineae > Aggregatilineales > Ch27 > JARKOQ01. Next base: position 15,420 of record JARKOQ010000011.1, read on the forward strand.
CGCCGGTCGTCCAGCAGGAAAATCTGGGCATGGTACAGGTCGAGCCGTTCCTTGATCAGATCGACGAGCTGGGGCAGCAGCGAGGCCAGCCCTACGGTGCTGGTGGCAACCTGGCTGATCTCGGCAATCGCCAGGAGCTGATCCGTGGTGCGCTCGGCGACACTCAGCTCGACTTCCAGATTGCTGCTGAACAGCCACAGGATCAGGCTGGAGCCGAGCAAATACCAGAACAGGACGAGCAGGCTCAGCTCGAAGTCCGCGCCACGGGTATACCCCGGCGTGTAGCCCAGCCTTTCGCCCACCAGCGGCAGCACGATCAGGGCGATCGAGATGCCCATGCCCGCCAGGAGACCGCGCTGGCCGTACAACACGTTGCCCAGCAGCGGCATGACGACCAGCACCACCATGCCCATGCCCAGCGGCCCCTGATACAGCAGGAGGGCCACGCTGGCTACCAGGAACAGCGCGCTGAAGAGAATCCGGGCCACGTCCAGGTATCCGATCAGACACAGGAACGTGATCGCGCCCAGCAGCGCGGTCGCCACCATGGCCGCGAGGATGATCAGCAGCGGCGTCTGGGAACCGAAGCCGTTGGTCAGCAGGGCCGCCGCCAGCAGGACGACCGCCCCCAACGTGGAAGCCAGACCCAGCACGGCCAAGGCCCGCGCGCGGAGGAACGCCAGGCGGGCTGGATAGACCTGCGAAAGTCCCGCGAACAGATCGCGCACTTGTTTGATCATGATGCCTGACCCTCCACCGAGTCAGAGGCCGCGTGGTCGGGCGGCGTCCCCAGCCGGATCGCGATGCGCGGGGCGTTGAGCACAGTCTGCAACCCCTGGGCGGCCATGACCAGCGCCGATTCCATGCCGACCGCGCTTTGCAGCCGGGCGCCGATGTCGTTGATCACCGACTCGCGCCGGGCCAGGCGCTGGGCTTCCTCGTACAGCCGGGTGCTTTCCAGGGCCAGCGCCAGCCGGGTCGCCACGTCCTGTACCAATGCGGTCTGCTCCGGGTTCAGTTCGCCGTCCTCAAGCTCGAACTCCATCGCGCCGATCACCTGCCCGCGCACGATCAGCGGCACGGCGATGCCCGCGGCCGCCTCGCCCTCGGGGGTGGTGATGCGGCCCTGGATGGCCTCGGCCAGGCCGGGCGTCCATTCCGCGTTCGGGGTCATCGTCCCGCTGGCGAAGTCCACCGTCAGGGCGGGCGAGAGGTCCTGATTCCCTACGAAAGTCGTCCACGCTTCGCGGGTGAGCTGGCGGTTCAGTTCCTGAATCTGAGCGAGTTGGTGTTGGCTCTGCTCGGCCAGCCGCTGGTTCTCCTCCACCGCGTGCTGCTGCTCGGTCAGCAGGCTGGCGTTTTCAATCGCGATCGCGATCTGGTTGGCCAGGGCCTGCAAAATCCCGATGTCGTCCGAAGTGAACGGGTTGCGCTGCAAGCTCTGCACGTCCAGCGCGCCCATGATCCCGCTGGGGGTTATCATGGGCAGCGCCAGCTCGGCGCGGGTGTCCGGCAGCAGCTCGTTGCGGCGGTGGACCGGGTCGATGTCCGTGTTGGCCGCGAGAACCGGCTTGCCCACCTCCGTGACCTGCCCGATGACGCTCTGGCTGCCCACCTTGAGCCGGTGGCCGCGCGAGAGAAGCTGGCGGCCCGTCCCGCCGGTGCTGGCCCGCAGGACGGCGTATTCGCGCGCCTCGTCGATGAGAAACACCTGGGCGTGATAAATATCCTCGAACTCCTCCTGGATGGATTCGACCGTCTCGGCCAGCAGCCGGTTGAGGTCCTCGCGCTCGAAAACGCGGGCGGCCAGCGCCTCGGTCAACTTGACCAGCCGCTCGCGGTTGCGGGCCGTCTGATCGCCGGCGAAGGTCAGGCTGCGCTGCCAGCCTTCCGACAGGGCGTAGACCAGCCCGCCGGCCAGCGCGGTCTGGAACAGGACGAGGGCCATGTCGTAGCTGGCCGGCTGGCCCGTACCCAGCATGGCCGCCGCGAGCAGCACCACGCACAGCGCGGTGATACCTGCCACGACGACGCCCTGGGCCAGCAGTCCGGTCAGGATCAACAGCAAGGTCGGGGCCAGCACGAGGCCGGAATGCCGCCAGCCCAGGTTGGTCAGCCCCAGCCCAATCGCCACCACCCCGCTGATCACCAGGATACGCGCCCCGGCGCGCATCCGGCCCATGCGAATCAGGTGAAAGGCCACCGCAGCCGGGAGGAACGCCAGGATGGGCCACCAGGCCCCGGTCAGCCCTGCCAGGCTCAGCAGGATGTACACCACGACGAACACGATCACGGCCGAGGCCGTCAGGTAACCCGTGAACGCCTGGCGGCGCTCGATCAGGCCGCGATATGGCTTGAAGTTATAGAGTGAAGCGAACCGGCTGCCTATCATGCGCGGCCCTCCCTGGCGGTAGTGGCATTCTGCCCGTTGGACCCGCCACCCGCCTGGGGCTGCCCCTCGGACACGGCCAGCCGGATGCGGCCGACCTTCGCCCCCAGGGTCTGCCCCAGTTCTTGCAGGGTCACGGTCAGCAGATCGGCCATTTCGGTGTGCTGCTGGATCTGGACGCCGATCTGGTTGAGGCGCTCCTCACGCTCGGCGTGCTGCTGAGCATCCTGGAGCAGGCGGTTGTTTTCGAGGGCGATCGCGGCGGCATTGGCCAGCGGCATGAGCCGTTCCGCCATGGCTGCGTTGAAGCTGTCCGGGGCGCTGTTGGTGAGCCACAGCAGGCCCAGCACCTGCCCGCGCTGCACCAGCGGCACGAGGAGCAGGCTGCGCGCCCAGGTCATCTGCCTCAGGCTGGCCCAGAGCGGGTCGGCGTGCGCGTCGGCAATCACCACCGGCTGCTGGTTGTTCAGCGCCGGAGCCACGCCGGCGACGGCGGCCAATGGGATGGGTTCGCGGGCATACGAGGGATCGGAGATGGCGCCGATCCGGTCCAGCCAGCGCACCACGCGCATCGTATCCGCCCCACTGATCAGCGACAGGCTGGCCGTCTCGATCGCCGGAACCAGGCGGATGGCATAGTCGAGCACGCTCCCCAGCACGTCGTCAAGGTCGGTCTTGGAGGTCAGGGCCAGGGAGATTTCGGCCAGAACCTCGGAATACTGGCGCTGTTCGCGTTCCGCGGCGAACAGCCGGTCACGCTCGATCTCGGCCCGGCGGCGGTCGGTGATATCGCGCGCGATGCCGACCAGGCCAATGACCGCGCCGGTAGCGTCGCGCAGCGGCACCTTGGTATTCAGATGGGCGATGAGCGAGCCATCCGGCTTGAGCACCTGGTGCTCATGCTCGATCAGGGCCTCGCCGGTCGCCATCAGGGCCTGCTCGTCTTCGTAGTATTGCTGGGCCATTTCCTTCGGGAAGAAGTCGAAGTCGGTCTTGCCCTGGGCCTCTTCCTGGCTGCTCACCCCCAGGATGTCGCGGTAGTGGGCGACGTTGTTGAGCAGATTGCGGCTCTGGCGATCCTTGACGAACACGCTGTCGGGGATGTTGTCGATCAGGATGCGCAGCAGACCGCGCTCCGCGGCCATCCGATCCTCGAAGAACTTGCGCTCGGTGATGTCGCGCCCGACGCCGACCAGACCGATCACGTTGCCCTGGCTGTCGCGCATAGGCAGCTTGATCGTGGTGATCCAGATCGTCTGCCCCACCTCGTTGGTGACGTTTTCCTCGGCCACGAAAGGCTCGCCGGTCTGGATCACGCCCATGTCGGCGGCCATGAAGACGTCGGCGAGTTCCTTCGAATAGTAGTCGTAGTCGGTCTTGCCGACCGCTTCCTCCGGGTCGGCCGCGCCCATGTACTCGGCGTTGGCCTGGTTCGTGATCAGGAAGCGCCCTTCGAAGTCCTTGACGTAGATGTAGTCCGGCAGGCTGTCGATCAGGGTGCGCAGCAGATTGCGCTCGGCAGCCATGCGTTCCTCGAACTGCTTGCGCTCGGTGATGTCCTGGATGGCGCCCACCAGCCCGGCCGGTGTATTGTCCGCGTTGTAGAACACGGCCTTATTGAAGATCACGTCGCGCCGCGAACCATCGGCCCAGGTGACCTTGGACTCGTAGGTCTGGGGCTTGCCCTGGGCGATCAACTCCAGGTCCGCCTGATGGTAGACTTCGGCCAGGTCCGACGGGGCGATCTGGTGGACGGTCTTGCCGACGATATCCGACCGGGCGCGTCCCAGGTAGTCCTCGAAAGCCCGGTTGCAGCCGGCATAGACCCCGGCCACGTCCTTGAAGAACACAGGCAGGGGGATGGTATCCATCACGCTCTGAAGGCGGTTACGCTCGGCGGCGATCGCCGCTTCGGCCGCCTTGATGCCGCTGATGTCGGTCATCAGCGACGCGATGTAACGCGCCTGACCGGCCTCGTCCTTGACCGTGAAGAAGTTCTCCAGGGTCGGGGTGATCGTGCCATCCCGGGCCAGGAGGGCCATCTCGCCCGTCCATTCCCCGCCCGCGCGCAGCACCGGCAAAATCTCGGTGTCGAGTCGATGGTGCAGATGGAGGGGATAGTAGTCGTGGAAATCGTGGCGCTGCATGGCGGCGACATCCGGCTCCTGCACGATCTCCAGCAGGCGCGGGTTGGCGTAGTAGACCTGGCCATCCAGGGTCGTCATGCCAATGCCCTGGCCGGAAGCCAGGATCAACTGGCGGAAGGTATTGGCCTCGTCCAGCAGGCGCGTGCTTTCGATCACGATCGCGATCTGGCCGCACAGCCCTTCCAGCAAGAACTGATCTTCGGCCGTCAGGCGGCCGGGGGTATCGCTCTGAACGTCGAGAATACCCACAATCTCGCCGCGGAACTTGATCGGCACGGCCAGCTCGCCGCGCGTATCCGGCAGGAAGGGGTTGGGAACCCAGTCGGCGTCGGCGGTCGTATCCGCCGCCAGCACGGACTGCCCGGTCGAGGTCGCCATGCCGACCACGCCCCGGCCCAGTGGCAGGCTGTGCCCGGCTTCGAGCATCTGCCTGCCGGTTTCGCCGTAGCCCACCTGAAGTCGCATCACCTGGTTGGCCGGATCGTAACGGAAAATCTGGGTGTGATAGTAGCCGAACCGTTCCTTGATCAGGCTCACCACCCGCTCGAAGACGACATCCAGGTTGGCCGCCGCCGCGATCTCCTGGGCGACCTGCGTGACCGTGTTCACCTGCTCGCCGCGCTGGGCCAGCGATTCCTGAATCTGCATTTCGAGGCGCTTGCGCTCGGTGATGTCGGTCGCCACGGCAAGCACCTGGGTGAATGAGCCATCCGGGCCGGCCAGCGGCACCTTGATCGTTTGCAGCCAGCGCGTCTCTCCGGAGGTACTGGTCAGCGCCTCCTCCGGAATGTGTTTGATCTTGCCCGACTGCATCACTTCCCGGTCGTCGGCCAGGTACTGCGCCACCTGCTCCGGATTGGCGTTGAAATCGGCGTCGGTCTTGCCGATCAACTGATCGATGGTCGCGCCGTAGAGATCGGCCAGCGCCTTGTTGACCATGACAAACCGGCCGTCCCAGTCCTTCACGAGGATGATGCTGGGATTGGCGTCGATGATCTGGCGCAGGAAGGATCGCTGCTCGTCCAGGGCTTCCGTCGCGCGCATCTGCTTGGTGATGTCGGTCGCCACCGCCAGCACGTAATTCGAGCCATCCGGGGCGGGCAGCGGGGCCTTGACCGTCTGCATCCAGCGCGGCTCGCCGGTCACCGCGTCGTTGAGCTGCTCCGCCGGGATGTACTTGGCCTCGCCGGAGCGCATCACCTGCCGGTCGTCGGCCAGGAACTGTTCCACCTGCTCCCGGTCGGAGTTGAAATCGAAGTCGGTCTTGCCGACGATCGCGTCCGGGGTCGTGCCATAGATTTCGGCGAAAGCCCGGTTGGCCAGGATGAACTTCCCGTCCCAGTCCTTGACCAGCATCGGGCTGGGGGTGTATTCGATGAGCTGGCTCAGGAACTCCTGCTGCTGGCGCAGGGCTTCCGCCGTGCGCCTCTGCTCGGTGATGTCCTGCTGGACGGCGAGGTACTGGATCACCTGGCCGTGGTCGTCGCGGATCGGGGTGATCGAGGCCGAAACCCAGAATTCCTCGCCGGACTTCTTGCGATTGCGGAATTCCCCGCGCCATTCGCGCCCGGTCGCCAGCCCTTCCCACAGCTCGGTTTCCGGCCGGTCGTGGGTATAACGCAGGAAGCCCACGTCCTGCCCGATCGCCTCCTCGGCGGAGTAGCCGCTGATGGCCGTGAAGCGCGAGTTGACGTATTCGATCTTGCCCCGCATGTCGGTGATGATGACAATGCTGGGGCTTTGCTCCACCGCCAGGGAAAGCTGGCGGACCCTCTGTTCGGCCTCGCGGCGTTCGGTCACGTCTTCGTACATGCCAAGCACGCCCACGGTCTGGCCGAGATCGTCGGTCAGGGGGATCCAACTGCTGTCCAGCCAGAGCGTGTGGCCGTCGGGGAGTTGGTGAGTCTGGGTGACGTGATAGCGCGGCGCGCCGCCTTCGATTACGGCCCGCTCGGTAGCCTGGTAGGTCTCTTCCTCGGCCTGGGTCGCCTGCCAGGGCAGGTCGCGGTCGGTCTTGCCGGCCAGATCGGCCGGATCGCTCAGGCCCACGTCCCCGGCGAACGCGGCATTGCAGCCGCCATAGACGAGGTTGGCGTCCTTCCAGAAGACGCGCAGGGGCAGGCTGTCCAGCACGAGCTGGAGCATCCGGCGAGCCTCCATCAATTCGCGGCTGCGCTGCTGGCGGGCGGTGATCTCGTGGGCGACCCAGACCACGCGCCGGTCGTCAATCGGCGCGATGCGGGCGCTGAACCAGGTTTCCTTACCCTGGATGGGCAGCGCGTACTCCGCCCGCACCGGCTGGTTTTCCTCCAGCGCGCGGCGAATGTAACCCAGCAGTTGGTCGGCAATTTCGGCGGGAAGCGCTTCGGCGAAGGACCGGCCAATCAGCTCGTCCGCCGGGCGGAGGAGCTGGTCGGGGCTGGCGGACGCGACCTGGAGATAGCGCCCATCCCGATCCAGGACCAGGACCACGTCCTCCAGGCGACCGAAGATGTCACGCAGGTCGAGCGCGCCGGAGGACTGCGCGCTGCCCAGGCTCAGGCCGATCATCTGCCCGGCGATGTGCAGGGTCGCGGCCAGGGCCGAGTCGATCTTGCCCGGCGCGGCGTAGGCCGCCAGGGCGCGGGTCGCACTCAGCGGGACGATGCAGCGGGCGCCGTCCGCGTCGACCGCGACCTCGCCCACCGCCAGAATCGCCGCGAGCACGGCCGCCGGCTCGAAGGCCGGGATCGTGCCCGCCTGGCGCTCGCAAACGAGGGTCTCCCCGCCGGTCAGGTTGAGCAGGGCCGCGCCGGACAGATCGGGAAGGTGCTGGAGCAAGACCTCCAGCACGGGCCGGCCGGTATGCCGCAGGGCCTCGTGCAGGGCGGTCGTCAGGGGCAAGAGCGTGCCCGGGGCAGGCTCGTGGGGCATGGCAGGTCTCCTCCGCGCGGGTTATCGCCACTCCCAGACGGGGTCGCCGGACAGGATGCGTTTGATCTGCTCCGGGAACCGATCGGGGTCGAGAGGCTTGCCCAGGAAGCCGTCGAAACCGGCGGCCTGGGCCTTGCGCATCTGGTTCTCACTGGCTTCGGCAGTCACGGCAACCACCAGGGTGTCGCGCAGGCGCTGGTTGGCGCGCAGTTTTTGCAGGGCCTGATAGCCGTCCTCGTAGGGCAGCCGGATGTCCATCAGGATCAGGTCGACCCTGGGCAGCGAATCGGCGAACTGCACGACCTGCCAGCCGCTGGTCTTCCACTCACAATGCCGGACACCCATGAAGGCCAGCATCCGCGCGATCAGCACGAAGTTGGGGACGTTGTCCTCAACGACAAGCACGTAGGCCTCGCCGAGATCGACGCCTTGCGACAACTCCTGTTCGGACATAGGCAGGCTCAACTCCTCAGGTAACGCTGAACTTCAGCGGGGAAATTATCCACGTCGATGGGTTTGGGGATGTAGCCGTCGCAGACTTCCAAAGCCCGGCTGCGATCGGCCGGCATCACGTTGGCCGTCAGGGCGATGATCGGCACGTGACTCAGGCTGGGAATCTGGCGCAGCGCGCGGGTGGCGGTCAGGCCGTCCAGCTCAGGCATGCTCAGATCCATCAAGATCAAATCGGGCACGATTTGCTTGGCAATCTCGATTCCCTCGGCGGCATTGTCGGCCTCGATCACTTTGATCCCTTCGGCCTCGAGGATACGCCGCACCAGGATTCGATTGAATGCATTGTCTTCGATATAGAGGATTTGCTGGCTCATGGGTGCCGGACTCCACCGTACAGGCGCGGACTGACAGCGCTCACATCTGTGAGTTTACCACAAAAATCAAACAAACACGGTTATGATTCTACAACCTATCTAAATTATACGTGAATTGTTTAAGGGGAGAAGCGTTTATTTAGTATTCATGCGTGGAAAAAACTGACGGTCATGCTACAATTCGCCGGACTTGCACCCTTAGCCTGTATTGTAAACGTTATTGAGGAAAATCTGCAAATGCCATCTTCATCCAATCGCAAGTATACCCCGGACCGGGTGCTGGTCATCGTCGCCCACCCGGATGACATCGAATTCGGCTCGGCGGGCACCATCGCCCGCTGGGTGAGGGATGGCGCCCAGGCCCGCTACGTGCTGTGCACCAGCGGCCAGGTCGGAATCAAGGACCCGGCCGTGACCCCCCAGGAAGCCGCCCGCATCCGCGAGGCGGAACAGACCGCCGCGGCGCGCGTCGCCGGTGTCGAGGATGTCGTCTACCTGGGCTACCTGGACGGCATGCTGGAGAACACGATGGCCCTGCGCAAGCAGCTCGTGCGCGAAATCCGGCGCTTCCGCCCGGAGGTGCTGATCTGCCAGGACCCCACCGCCCTGTTCGTGGGCGACAGCTACATCAACCACCCCGATCACCGCGCCGCGGGCGGGGCCGCCCTGGACGCCGTCTTCCCGGCGGCGGGGATGCCCGCCCTCTTCCAGGAGCTGGAAGAGGAGGGCCTGGAGGCCCACGAGACGCGCAAGGTGTACGTCTCCACCTGGCAGAACGCCAACACCTACGTGGACATCACCGACACGATCGAGATCAAGATCGAGGCCCTGAAGCAGCACAAGAGCCAGATGGGCGACTGGGACCCCACCGAGCGGATCAAGGGCTGGGCCTCGGAACGCGCCCAGGGCTTCGAGTTCGCCTATGCCGAGACCTTCAAGGTGATCTCGCTCAAGAGCGATGAGGATTGGGCGCGCTGCCGGGGGTACGTCCTGCCCGGCCACTGCAAGGAGCCGGAAACCGAGGCCGAAGCGCTGACCAGCGCCTCGCGCTGAGTCCGCTCCAGCCAGCGACAGCACGAAGGGACAGGATCGCCCTGTCCCTTTTTGATTCTCTCGAACCGGCCCGTTCGTCAGGCCTTCTGGATTTCCCTGACCGGCTGGCGCAGGACGGTCTTGAGCTTCTCCGGCGCGGTGCGGGTCGGGTCGCCGATGTACAGCTCGTGGTGCTTGCCGGCGAAGGTCAGGCCATTCTGGGGCATGAACTCGTGGTGCAGGCGGTGCAGGGTCGGCCCCTCGGCACTGTAGGGGCCGATGTGCATGATCTGGACCGACAGCCCTTCGTGGTAGGTTTCCAGGCGCAGGCGCGGCAGGGCGGGCAGGTCCTTCTTGCGGGCGGCCTCGGCCCGCGCCGCCTCGACCATCTCCGGCGTGATGTGCTCCGGGGCCATGATCATCATCGTCCACAACCAGGCGTCCTTGTCGGTCGTGACCTCGAACGCGCCGGCCATGTCCTCGGCCCACCACAGACCTTCCAGTGGCGGGACGGTGTAGTCGATCGCGCATTCCTTCTTGCTCTTGAACTTGAGCGTATAGGCCAGGCTGTACAGGGCATTCAGCGCGGCCGCGTACTCGGCGGACGTGTTGGGATCGCCCTGCCCGTCGATCATCAGGAAGTTCATGGGCGGCACGTCGACCAGGGTGAAATCCCTGGACGAGGGGTCGTAGAGGTGCCGGTATTCCTTTTTGAAGTCGATCTTAATCATCTTCGCGTTCCTCCAGGCGGGCCAGCGCCGCCTCCATCCAGCGGCGTTCGGCCGCCGCCAGGGTCAGGCTGAAATCGAACAAAGCCTCCACGTGATCCGGCAGGGGACTCTGCGCCTCCCGCCGGGCAGCCATCCGCGCCTCTCGCGCCGCCAGATGGGCGATCCGGCGCGCCAGCGCCGCCCGGACTTCATCCGGCGGCAGGGCGGGCAGTCCGCCCAGGCCCAGCATGAAGGGCGCGAAGCTCAACTGCGGCTCGGCCAGGGCTTCCAGACAGGCCTGCCGCCAGGCCTCGACTCCGGCGGGGGTGATGTGGAAAATCCGGCGGCCCAGGCCGCGCTCCCCCGGCCCGATCGTATCCGTGACGAGGCCGTCCTTTTGCAGCTTCTTGAGCACGTAGTAGATCGAGGAGAATCCGACCTCGGTCCACTCGCGCATGCCGCGCGCCTCGATGAGCTGCTCCAGGCCGTAGCCGTGCTGCGGCCCCTCGGCGATCAGGCTCAGGATGGCGAATTCCGCATTGGTCATGCTTTAACCCTTATAGCATCACAACATTCTAGTTATAGAATAATCCAGGCCGCCCAGAATGTCAAGCTCGCGCCGCAGACTCTGCTCCTTCTCTAGCCGCCTTCCTCTTGAGTCTTGCCTCTCGCCTCTCGCCACTGGTCTCCCGGCCTCTGGCCTCTGGTCTCTGGTCTCTGGCCTCCCGGCCTCTGGCCTCTGGTCTCCCGGCCTCCCGGCCTCTGGTCTCTGGCCTCCCGGCCTCCCGGCCTCTGGCCTCTCGCCTCCCGGCCTCTGCTCTCCCGGCCTCTCGCATTGTCGGGATCGCGGCTTGCGCGTACACTGGTCGGCAAGGCTCGATCCCGCCTGGGATTCCGGAGGAGGTTCGGACGATGACTTCGCGCAGACTGCTGATCCCACTGCTCCTGCTGGCCGTGCTGATGGGCTGCGCCCCGCAGGCCGCCCCGGCCGTGATCCCGACCGTCGCCGCCCTGCCGACCGTCACCCCGGTCACGCCCAGCGCGACCTTCCTGCCGCCCACCTGGACGCCTTCGCCCACCCCGGCCCCCTCCTGCGACCAGGTGATCCTCGGCGCGGCCCAGGCGGCCAGCCGGGTGTGCGCCGACCTGCAAGTCGGGGAAGCCTGCCTTGCCAGCCAGCTTGCCAGCGCCGCGCCGCGCGCGGGGGCGGCCGCCCCGGTCTTCACCCTGCCCGGCGAGCGCGCGCCGCTGTCCATCGTCAGCCGGATCGCGACCCGCGCTTACGATCCCCCCAGCTTCACCTGGGGCATGGTGCGCTTCCAGGCGGCGGCCAACCCGCCCGGCGGGACCGATCCGGCCCAGGCCGTGGCCGGCCTGATCTTCGGGCAGGTCACCCTCAGCGACGCCGAAAATGGCAGCGGCCCCTTCCAGAGCCTGCTCCTCCAGACCGGCCCGGCCGACAGCGGCTGCGCCAGCGCGCCCCTGCCGGGGGTGCTGCTCCAGAGCGCGGACGACCGGCCGGCCGACCTGGCCCTCAACGGCCTGGCCGTGCGCTTCCAGGGCACGATCCTGGCCCGCGCCGAGGTCGGAGTCGCCCTGCGGGTGAGCATCCTGAACGGCCGCGCGGAGACCAGCGCGACCGGGAGCCGGCTGGAAGCCCCGGCGGGCACCGAGCTGTATGTCCCCCTGGGCGGCGCGGACGGCTACACCCCGTCCGGCGCGCTGGAGATTCGCCCGCTGGACTCCGGCCAGACCGGGTTCCTGCCGCTGTCCGCCCTGCCGCGCGTCGTCGGAGTCGGCCCGGCCGTGCTGCCCACCCAGGCCCCGATCACCCCCAATCCCGTCTACCAGACCGCCATGCCCACTCCCACGCCGACCCTCACCCCGGTCGAGCCGTTCGTCGGGACGCCGCCGGCCGGAATCCAGACCTACCAGGGCAAGCGCATCATGCCCGGCAGCACGGTCAGCGGCCAGGTGCCCGCGGGCGGCGTGGATCGCTGGGTCTTCGAGCCGGTCGGCTACGGGCCGGAATCGTTCGATTCCTTCGAAGTGACGGCCTTTGGGGCGTGGGACCCGGTCCTGACGATCGAGTCGGCCACCTGGGGGGTCTACCAGGCGGACGTCAACGCCAGCGAGGGAGCAATCGAAGCCTATATCGCGTCGCTGGCGGGCAGCGGCGGCGACTGGCGGATCGTGATTCGGGATACGGAAGGTCGGGCGGGGGCGTATACGCTGCGTTACATCTGCCAGGGTCCATGCCAGCCGCCGACGCAGGCCGTGACGGGTCCGACCGCCGCGCCGGCGTCGTGAAATCGGAGCGGGACTTCGGCGGGGCTAGAACGCCACGTCGACCGGGTAGGACAGCCCGTCCGGATCGTCGTCGCTCTCGTCGGGATCGCTCTGGGCTTCGGACGCGGCCGGGCCGGGGGCTGGCTCCGCCGGAAGGGCGGATCGCCGCCCGGTCTCCAGCATCTCGATCAGGCCGTTGACCGCCGCGCGGTAAGGGCTGATCGGCTCGCCGGCAGGCTCCGAGTGCGTCTCGGACAGCGCGGCTTCTTGCGGCAAAGCCGGGGTTTCGGGCCGGGCCTCGGCTTCGGGCAAAGCCTCTGGCTCCGGCAAAACCCCGGCTTCGAGTGGAGCCTCGGCTCCGGCCAGGGTTTCAAACTCGTCCCCGGCCTCGATTTCGTCCGCATCCAATTCGAGGGCGGAGTCGGACTCGTCCGGCAGGGGGGCGACCGGCAGTTCCAGGGTGATCAGCACCGAGTCGTCGTGGGGGTGCTCCAAAGCCCGCAGCGCGGCCGGCGTGCCGATCCGCTGCAAGGCGTTCTCCACGGCCGCGCGCGCCTCCGGGTCGGGGTCGTCGATCTGCTCGATCAGGCCGCGCGTGGCCCAGCGCGCCCGAATCTCCCCCAGCACGCGGGCGGCATTGGCCCGCACCTGGGGATTCTCCCGGCGCAGCGCGGCCAGCAGCGTAACCACCGCCGGCGCACCCTGGAGCCGGATCAGAGCCTCGGCGGCGGCGTAGCGGACTTCGTCCGGCAGCGACTCATCGTGGAACAGGACGACCAGCGGCTCCACCGCCAGGCGGTCGCCCAGCTCCACCAGACCTTCGATGGCGGCCAGGACGTCGTCCGTCTCCGGGCTGTGCAGCAGCCCGACCAGGGCGGAGACGTTGCCCTGCTCGACCAGGATGTGGAGGGTGCTTTCGTGGGTGAGGTGCTGGATGGCGGCGGTCAGGCAGGTCTGGACGTCCCAGTCCGCCTCGACGCGCAGCGCCTCCTTGAGGGCGTCGACCGTCTGGGCGGCGTCCAGGGTGCGCAGCGCGGCCGCCGCGTGACGGCGCACCTCCGGATCGGCATGGCGCAGGGCTTCGACGAGGCCATCGAGGTCGCGGCGGGATTGGAGCTGCCAGATGTTGGGTGTATGGACGTCCACAACTCGCTCCACAGTCGCCCAATGCACGCTGCATTGTACCACAGGTGCGCATCCCCCACGCAAGACGCCCCACCCGACAGGACCGGATGAAACGAGAAACGCGCCTCAAACCGCGTTCCAACGCGGCGCGCGCAACCCTGCGCCGGAGACTGCGTAATACATGGGTAGAAGTAACCGGCACCTGAAGTCCGGCCATATAGACCTGCCGCCCAGCGCGCCATGGATCGATAAGAGGAGTGAAACAATGTCTGACTTTGAGAACCCCACCCCGGAAGAAATGCAGGAAGAATCCGCCGAGAGCCGTCCTGAGAGCAGCATCGGCGAGGAACTGACCGTCGCCGGGAACCAGCTCGTGCGCGAAGTCGAGCGCCTGATCGCCGAGGGCAACATCCGCCGCCTGATCATCAAGCAGGAAGACAAGGTCCTGATGGAAGTCTCCCTGACGCTGGGCGTGGTCGGCGCGGGGGCGCTGGCGATCTTCGCCCCGCTGCCCGCCGTGATCCTGGCGGCCGTCGCGGCCCTGGCCGCCGCCGTCGCCAAGGTGACGATCGTCATCGAGCGCACCAACGGCGAAGGCGGGGCGCCGGAGGCTTAACCGCCCGCCGCACGCCTGAACCGCGCTACCCTGCGAAAAACGCCTCCCAACCACGGAGGCGTTTTTCCTTTTTTGGGGGGGAAGGGCGGTTCGCGTCGATGCGAAGCATCGCACCGCCCCTACAAAATCTGGCTGAGGAAGAGCTTGGTGCGCTCGTGCTGGGGGTCCTCGAAGAAGTGCTCCGGCGTCCCCGCCTCCACGATGCGCCCCATGTCGAAGAACAGGACCCGGTCGGCCACCTCGCGGGCGAAGCCCATCTCGTGGGTCACGACCAGCATGGTCATGCCGCTCAGGGCCAGGGTCTTCATCACATCCAGCACTTCCTTGATCATCTCCGGGTCGAGGGCCGAGGTCGGCTCGTCGAAGAGCATGATCTTGGGGTCCATCGCCAGGGCGCGGGCGATCGCCACGCGCTGCTGCTGCCCGCCGGAAAGCTGCCCCGGATACTTGCCCGCCTGCTCCGGAATGCCCACCCGCTCCAGGAGCTGCATGGCGCGCTGGTCGGCCTCGTCGTGGGGGCGGTGGCGCACCCAGCGCTGGGCCAGGGAGATATTCTCCAGCACGGTCAGGTGGGGGAACAGGTTGAACTGCTGGAAGACCATGCCGATCTCGCGCCGGATCGCGGCGATGTCGCGCACGTTGTGCCCCAGCTCGATTCCATCGACAATGATTTCGCCCTCCTGGTGTTCTTCCAGGCGGTTGATGCAGCGGATGAACGTGGACTTGCCCGATCCGGACGGGCCGATGATCACCACCACTTCCTGGGGGAAGACGTCCACGCTGATATCCTTGAGGACGTGGAAATCTCCGAACCACTTGTTGACCTTGCGGCAGGTGATGATCGGCTCATCGTGAAAACGGGCGGCAGAGGTTCCGGTCATGATCGACTCCTCGCTGACGTCTCGCGGCGGGCGGGCCTAGGCGCGCCGCACCGCCCCGCTGCCGGACATCTCCAGGCGGCGGCTGACGTAGGACATCGCGTAACTGAAGACGAAATAGAGCACGGTGATGAAGACGTAGGCTTCGCGCCGCAGCCCGATGAACTCCGTCTGGGCCACCACGGCGTTGGAAATCCCGGTCAGGTCGATCAGGCCGACGATCGTGACCAGAGACGTATCCTTGAAGAGCGAAATGCACTGCCCGACCAGGGCCGGGATCACGGCGCGCAAGGCCTGGGGCAGCGTGATGAACAGCGTGATCTGCCAGCCCGCCAGCCCAAGGGCGCGGGCCGCCTCCACCTGGCCGGGCGGGATGGCCTGCAAGCCGCCGCGCACATTCTCCGCCAGGTAGGCGGCGCTGAACAGCGTGATGCCCACCATCGCCCGGAACACGGCGTCGATATCGGCCAGGGCGGGATTCAGGAATGGCACCAGCAGTTGGGCCATGAAGAGGACCGTGACCAGCGGCACGCCGCGCACCGTCTCGATGTACAGAATCGAGAGGTAGCGCACCACGGGCAGATCGCTGCGCCGGCCGAGGGCCAGCAGCACCCCCAGGGGGAACGAGCCGATGATGCCGACGACCGTGAGCATCATCGTCAGCAGCAGCCCGCCCCAGTTGCGGGTATCGGTCACCGGCAGGACGTTCCCCACCCCGTAGGCCAGGAAAAAAGCCACGATCGGCAGGACGATGATCAGCCAGGTCGCCACGCGAACCGAGGTGCGGCGCGGCCGGTCGGCCGGGGAGAAGAAGCGGTCGGCCAGCCGTCCGGCGACCACGCCCAGCGCCAGCAGGATCAGCGCCTGCCACAGCGCGGGAGTGATCAGCTTCAAAAAGGGGGCCAGATGGACGCGCAGGTAGTCCGCGAACGGCCGGACGCCCCGGTACTGGTTATCGATGATCACGGCGAAGGGCACGTCCTGGCCGTCGATCTTGGGAAGCGGCGCTTCCGTCAGGAAGTTGTCGGTCATGCGGATGTACTGGTTGACACGCCCGGCGCTGCCGCCGCCGGCATCCGCCCGGCTGAAGCTGCGCTGAAGCAGCGGGTACATCCCATCGACGCGCAGGATGGCCGTCGCCGGCGCGTCGCCCGCGATCGTCTTTTCCAGCACATACCAGCCCTCGTCGGGCAGGGTCACGCTCAGCGGCCCGGAGTCAGCGCTCAGGGTCGCCTCCGCCAGGACTTCGAGGGTCGTCCCGCGCAGGACGCGCACCGTCACCGCCGCCTGGTTGACCGCGTACCGTTCCACGACCGGATCGGGAATGGTCAGCCTGTCGCGCTCGCCGGTCAGGGCGACGCGCTGGTTGGCGGTCAGCAGGTCGGAAGCCAGCAGGCGATCCAGCTCGGCCAGGCGAGCCTGGGCCAGCAGGCGGCTTTCGGCCGCGTTGCGCAGGTTGTTGGTCGCCTTGTCCATGAACCCGGACTGCACCGCCAGGGCCTCGTCGCCGCTGGCCTGGGCGGCGACCGCGATCCGGAACTCCTCGCCCGCCCGCGCCGTGAAGGCCAGCCGCGACTGCGCCTCCTGGGTCACCGAGCCGGACGCGATGGGCATGTTCCCGGCGGTCACGTACAGCGGCGGCAGGGGGAGCGCGGCCTCGATCACGACCGGGACGGCGACCAGCACCGCCGCGACGATCGCCAGCGCGGCGAAGGTACGCCACCGCACGCGCGAAAACGCCGCCAGCGCGATCCCGGTCCCGAACACGACCAGCATCGCCGCCAGATGAACCCGCCACTCCGGATCGACCTCGTAGCGGCCCAGCATGAACTGGCGCAGATTCAGGGTCACCACGAACCAGTTGGCCTGCTGGATCGACCAGTTCACGAGGCCGTAAATCGCCCCGATGACCGTGATCGCGAACAAGAAGGTCAGCGCCGTGTCGAACACCGAGCTGAACAGGTTCCTGCGAATCCAGGCCAGCGGCCCGGCCGTCAGCAGCGGGGCAGGCCGGTTGACCACCTCCCCGGTGTTCACGTAGGTGACGACTCGCTCCGGCTGTGGCATGTCTGTCATAGCGTCTCGCCCTGGGTCTCGAACCGACCCGGATCATGCACAAAAGAGTCCTCCCCGTGGCGCTGTCCAACGCGCCCAGGGCGTATCATCGCGTGACCAGTTGGAAGCGCCGGTTGACCCAGTTGGTCCCCCCCGCGATGGCCAGGCTGATCGCCAGATAGGCCAGCATGACCACGCTGATGCCGGTCACGGACTGGCCCGACTGGTTCATGACCGTGGTGGCGACCTGGTAGAAGTCGGCAAAGCCGATCGCGATCGCCAGGCTGGAGTTCTTCGCCAGGTTCAGGTATTGGTTGCCCAGCGGGGGGATGATCACCCGCAGCGCCTGGGGCAGGATGACCATGCGCAGGGTCTGGCTCTGGCTGAGGCCCAGGGCGCGTGCCGCTTCGATCTGGCCGTGCGGGACGGCCAGAATCCCCGCCCGGACGATCTCGGCGATGAAGGTCGAGGTGTAGATGGTCAGCCCCAGGAACAGGGACATGAATTCCGGCGTGATCTCGATCCCCACCGCGAAACGCAGCCCCTTGCGCTCCGGCCGGGCCACGATCAGGGGTGAGCGGCTGACGAGCAGCTCGTCTTGCAGGCTGACCAACCCCTGCGCGCGCGCCTCGTCGAGGGACATCACCACCGCCGCGCCATCCTGCTCGACGGTGATGATCTCCGGGCCAGGCTCCATCGCGACCAACAGCCAGCCCAGGGCCGCGCAAGCCAGCACGGCCAGGGCCGCGTAGCGCAAGCGAGGCACAGCCCGGCCGGTCGTCTCCATGACCCGGCCGTAGTAGGCCCAGATCACGCCCGCCGCCAGCAGCCCCAGACCGGCGAACGCCGCCCACTCGTTGAAGCGGGCCGTGAGCATGATCTCCGGCAGGAAGATTCCCCGGTTGCTCAGGTAGACCAGCGGGTAGACCTCGACGCGCAAGGCCGTAACGGGCGCCAGCCCGAAGTAAGCGATCAGCCCACCGGCCAACTGGCCGGCCAGGAAGGCCGCCAGCGGGTCGCGGACCCGGCTGTATCCCACCCCCAGAAGCGGCGGCTCGCCATTCCCGTTGGGGAGGGCCTCCCCGTGGCGCGACTGCCAGATCACCGCCGGCAGGAACCAGGCCGCCCCCAGCAGCAGGAGACTGGCCGCCAGATAGACCAGGAAGGCCGGGGAGTCGATCGCGCCGCGAGCCGGCAGCAGTTGGGCGCCGGACAGGCCGATCTCGATGGCCGCGACGGCGGCCAGCAGGCCGATCAGCACCGGCAGCCGGCGCGGATCGCCCTGGCGGAACTGGCGCAGGGCCAGGATCAGCACGAGGGCATACAGCGCCAGCCGGATCGGCAGGAGCAGCACCCCTTCCTGGGGAAGCGTGACCGCGTCATTCAATACCGGCAGCGACAGGATGACGATGAAATACCAGACGAAAAGCTGCACCAGCAGCGGGGTGTTGCGCAGGATTTCCACGTAGACCTTGGAAATGGTGCGCACCAGCCAGTTGGAGCTGAGCAGGAAGATGCCGACCAGCACACCCAGCACGGTCGTGGCGATCAGCCCGGCGATCACCACGCGCAGGGTGTTCACCAGACCGACCTGAAAGGCTTCCCAGTAGCTGCTGTTCGCGCTGTACCAGCTCGGCGCTTCGGCGACATCGAAGCCGGAGCGGTTGAGGAAGAAGTCGAAATTGGGGGTCAGACCCTGCTGGTTGAGCGCCAGGAGCATATCCGTGACCACGCGCGACACGAGGGTCACCAGCACGATGACCACGGCAATCTGGCCCAGGACTTGGATGAAACGCAGGTCGAAGACAAACGACGTGATCTCATGCCACACAGTAGCATACGCGCCGGAGGAGGGAGTCTTCCGGCTGGGGCCAGGTCCGCGCATCGTCTACTCCCGGCTGAAGGTGAGGCTGGGCAAAAACACTCTCTGGTTACGAATATGCAGTCTTAAAATCGAATCTCCGTGGGGATGGCCCCACGGAGATTCGGTCAGGTGCGCGCGGAGGCGCGCGGTCACTTTAACGGAAGGGCGGCGCGTAGAGCAGGCCACCGTCGGTCCACAGCGCGTTGACGCCGCGGGCCAGGTTGAAGGGGGCCACGCCCAGGTGACGGGCGTAAATCTCGCCGTAGTTGCCCACCTGGCGGATCACGTTGACCATGAAGTCGTTGGCGATGCCCAGGTAGCTGCCCGACGGGTTGTCGTTCAGGCCCAGGAAGCGCTGAATGTCGGGGCTTTCACTGGTCAGGAAGTCGTCGATGTTCTCGCTGGTGATGCCGTATTCCTCGGCGGTGATCAGGCCGAAGATCGTCCAGCGGACGATTTCCGCGAACTGCTCGTCCGACTGGGGCGTGAGCGGGCCAAGGGGTTCCTTGCTCAGGACGACGTCCAGGATGACATGCGCGCCGGGGTCTTCGGCCGTGGCCTGGTAGGAAACCAGACCGCTCCGGTCGGTCGTCCAGGCGTCGCAGCGGCCGGAGAGATAGCCTTCCCAGGTACCGGGAGCATCGGGGAAGACCACCAGGTCGATGTCCAGCCCGCGCGAGGTGATCGCGTCGGTGATGTTCAGCTCGGTTGTCGTGCCGCTCTGGACGCACATCGAGCCGCCGTCCAGCTCTTCCATGGTGGTCACGCCCAGGTCGGCCTTGACCATGACGCCCTGGCCGTCGTAGAACGTGGTCGGGGCGAAGATGACGGCCCAGGTCACGTCGCGGCTGAGGGTGTAGGTGGTGTTGCGCGAGATCATGTCGACCTCGCCGCTCTGGATGGCCGCCTGGCGGTCCGCGCCGGTCAGCGGGCGGAAGCTCACCGCGTTGGCGTCGCCCAGGATGGCGGCCGCCACGGCATGGCAGGCGTCCACGTCGAAGCCCACGTACTCACCGGCGGCGTTCACGACGCCAAAGCCGGGCACGGCCGCGTTCACGCCGCAGATCAGCTCGCCGCGATCGATGATTCGCTGGGTGATCGGGCCGAGCTGGGTCGTGCCACCCTCTTGCGCGAAACTCCCCGTCGCACCGGCCAGCAGACTGACCACAAGAACAAGACTGAGCAAGAAGAACCGTTTGTTTCGAAGCATCTGCCATCCTCCATGAACCCACTAGTTTGCGGTGCGGCATACACAAGAACGTTGCTGTCCCACCGTCTGACCAAAAACTACTTTGCCCGGCCAACTGGCGGGGTGACAACCTATCAGGGGAATCACAACCACCGGAGGAAACCGCCTCCCCCCGGTCACAAACCTGCTCAAACATCAGTAAATGTGACTAAAGATATACAATTTATCGTATGCGGCTGGCAAAAAGATAACATGACGAAACAGGCTCGTCAATATCCACAATTGATCTGAGTTTAGCAGGGGTCAATGTCGGGGAAAATGGCAAACTCGCATGGATTCATCCATGCGAGGCTCGGTCAATTCCTACAAATTTGGATTTACTTTGTCCACACCAAATGCCTTAGCGCAGGCCGTTCTGCTGCTGGGCCAGCCATTCCTCACGGGTGACGAACTCGCCCCCGGCGACCTTCTTGTCCACCAGGCGCTTGTTCGGGTCGAATCTGAAATCGGCGTCCATCCGCTCGAAGCTGTGCTGGCCAACCACGACCTTGTGCGTGAAATAGCCGACGACGCGATCGTTTTCGTACTCCGGCGAGAGCTGGTTGAGGTCCAGACGCACCTGGACGATCTCCCCGCTGCGCCGGCTGCGAATGTAATAGTACATGCCGCCGTCCGCGCCCCGGCCGGAGCCTTGTCCGCCACCCAACAACCGGCGCAAGAAATCCATCCGCCTGCCCTCCTGATCCGCCCATGCTCTGGTTGGGGGCAGGCCGCTGACCTGCCCACGCTGCCCCCTAGCATACCACACCACCGCCCGGCAGTCAGGGATCGGCTCCGGAGTTGCGGGCGGCGCGTCGAAAAGCAGCGCGACCCGCCAGAATGCGAGAAAAGGCAAGCCGTGAAAAACGCCACTGCGAAGGGCGTGGAGAATACCGGGGAGGCCCCAGGAACCCGATCTCCCCTCCGTGGTTGAGACGCCTTTTCAGCTTGATGCGCTGGCCCTGCCGCTAGGGCCGACCGGCGGTCGGTCTGACCTGCATCAAAACCGGCACGGTGAGCTGTCTAGAACACCTCGTCTCGCGCCGGACTGCTGTTCTCCGCCGGACCGACTTTCTCCGCCGGACTGCTGTTCTCCGCCGGACCGTTGGTGTCCGACGGACTGCCCTGCTCCGCCGGGGAATCGGCCTGCGCCGGATTGGCCTCGACGTGGAGCGCGGCTTCGAGTTCGGGGGGCAAGGGCTGGTAGACCGTCTGCGAATCGGCGGCGCTCAGGTCTTCCGGGGTCAGCGTGAAGCGGCTCAGGTCGGTCTCCGGCGTCCAGTGCCCGCCGTCGGGCAGGATCGTGCACTCGTCGAACACGGCCCCGTCCAGCACCGCGCCGATCAGCTCCGCGCCTTCCAGGTTGGCATGCTGGAGCCGGGCCTCGAACAGCGAGGCGTCGCGCAGGTGCGCCCCGCCCAGGTGGGCGCCTTGCAGGCTGGCCCCATCCAGGCGCACGCCGGTCAGGTTGGCCCCGCCCAGGTTCGCCATCTGGAGGTTGGCCCCGGTCAGGAGCGCGTCGGCGAGCGCGGCCCGGAAGAGGTTGGCCCCCTGCAAGCGCGCCCCGCTGAGGTCCGCGCCGCGCAGGTTGGCCTCGAACAGGTTGGCCCCCTGCAAGCTGACCCGTTCCAGGTGGGCCTGCTCCAGGTCGGCCCCGAACAGGAAGGCGCGCTGCACGTCGGCCCGGCGCAGGTTGGCCCCACGCAGGCGGGCTTCCGGCAGGAACGCGCCTTGCAGACTGCCATCGGTCAGCCAGCCGCCCTCGCGCAGGTAGCCCAGGGCGGAGACGGCCTCGACCGGGTCGCTGCTGCCCAACTGGGCCAGCAAGCCCGCACGCCGCTGGGAAGCGTCTTCCTGGGGCGACGGAGCGAATCCGCCGTTTCCGCCGCCGCCAATCGCCAGCAGCGCGGCGATTCCCCCGGCCAGGGCGGCCGCCCCCAGCGCCACCAGCAGGTAAGCGAGACTCGCGCCGAGCAGCAGTCCGCCGACCAGCAGGACGATCCCCAGCACGGCCAGGGCGCGAATCAGGCCCCGGCGCGGCGCGGTCAACCCGGCCCACGTTTCACGCAGCAATGGCTCCACGAGAATCCCCCTCACGACCGACGACCCATCAACGCCCCGATTGTGCCCGATCCGGGCCGATTCGACCAACGGGAAAACAAAGGCATCTCACCGCCGAGGACACAGAGAAAGACAAATCGAGGTTGTTTTCGTTTGCGGCTTTCGAGCACCCGGCGGCAAGCTGTTTTTCGGTGGAAAAGCGGGCAACTCCCAACGGTCGCAAAAACCTGGAAGAAGCAGCCTGTAAAACCTCTGCTTTTCTCCGCGCTCTCCGCGGTGAGGTATTTTTGTTTTTAGCCCCCCCGCACCGCTTCACAAAACGCCCGCAGGCGATCCGGGTCTTTGCGGCGTTTATCCGGCCCCTCCACCCCGCCGGCCACGTCCACCCCCCAGGGCCGGATCGCCTGGATGCGGGCCGCGACGTTCTCCGGCGTGAGTCCCCCGGCCAGCATCAGGCGGGCGACTCCCCCCCCGGCGGCCAGGGCCACGTCCAGCCCGGCCTGCTCGCCCGTGCCGCCGTACAGGTCTTTGTGGTAGGCGTCCACCAGCAGCGTGGGCAGGCGCGGATCGGCCGGGCCGGCGCTGCCGAACAGCGCCGCCTGCCGGCGGGCTTCCTCTGGGTCGCGGGGCCGGATGGCTTTGAAGCCCAGCCCGGCCAGGGCCAGCAACGCGCCGGGCGACTCGTCGCCGTGAAGCTGGAGCGCGTCCAGCCCGGCCGCGACCCGGATCGCCGCCGCGTCCGGCGCATTGACGAACACCCCCACCAGGACCGGGCAGCGCTCCCCCAGATCGGCGCGCAGCGCGTCGGTGATGGCGCGCGTCTCCTCCGG
>JARKOQ010000024.1 GCA_029976005.1 Aggregatilineales bacterium
CGCGGCCCGGCGTTACGCCCACCGCAACGTGGCCTGGCTGGAGCCCTACGCCCGGCGCGGCATTCCGATCGTGGGCACGTCGGCGAGCTGCATGATGGCCCTCAAGGGCGATTACGAGCACATCCTGGGGATGCACGACGCCGCGACGAAGACGGTCGCGGCGGGCGTATGGGACTTCATGGAGTTCATGCGCCACCTGCACGAGCAAGGCCGCCTGGATACCCATTTCAAGCCGATTCAGCGGCGGCTGCCCTATCACACCCCGTGCCAGCTCAAGGCGCACGGCATCGGCCGTCCGGCCCTGGACGTGCTGGGCCTGATTCCGGGGTTGGAGATGGAGGAGATCGACGCCGACTGCTGCGGCATCTGCGGAACGTATGGCTACAAGGCCGAGAAGCGGGACATCGCCGAGGCGGTCGGCCAGCCGATTGTCGAGCACGTCCATGGGGGCGGCTACGACCAGGTGGTGTGCGACACCGAGACCTGCCGCTGGCAGATCACGTCCCTGACCGGCGCGGAGACCTTCCACCCGATCTTCCTGCTGGCCGAGGCGTATGGGCTAACGATGGCGGAGTAGGGGCGGGGCTATCGAGACGAATCAGCGGGGAGCGTCCAGCCGGGCGCTCCCCGCTTCGTTACGATGGGTTTAGCGGGACAGCAAAAGGTGCAGTCGACTGATCCGGTCGGCGCCGAAGATAAAGGGTGTAATGCTGGGATTGCCTGCTCGCC
This sequence comes from Aggregatilineales bacterium, assembly GCA_029976005.1. GTDB lineage: Bacteria > Chloroflexota > Anaerolineae > Aggregatilineales > Ch27 > JARKOQ01. Next base: position 730 of record JARKOQ010000024.1, read on the forward strand.
GGTGATACAGATAAACATCGTCACTGTTATCGAACAGAATCTCTCCAGGTAGCGGGCCCAGCGTTAGGTGATCGATTGAGATGTCGCTGAAAAAGTTGGGATCGACTACCTTCGAGTCATATGGGAATCCTGTATAGACCTCACGGCTTCCGTTGACCTCACACACAAATTCAAGCGTGAGGCCGTCGAGCAATGGCTCGAAACACCGCCCTGCAATTCCTGTATCGAAAGGTTCTCCTGATGTAATACCGCTAGGGTGTCGGAGGAACAGTTGGCCACCTGGGTCAGAAGCTCTTTCAAAGACCAGGAGGCCGCCTCCTGCGGCCGGATTGTATCCATTTTCGATTACGGGCGATTCACTGACGCCTTGCTGAAGGTCGAGCGCATAAATAGCTTGAGAACCGTCAATCCCTTTACCCGTTACGTAAAGCGTGGGGGCGATGAATGCCAGACGTGAGTCAATGTCAGGCCAAACATCGACCGGTAAGGAGTAATCGTCAAAGATGTTCCAGTCTAGGTTGACGATCCTGATCACAGGGTTTTCGCCCGGTGGAACCAGGATGTAGGCGAGGACTGTGGTTTGGTAGGGGTGCATCAAGATTGGTGCATATTTCTCGCCATTCACGTTGACTTCGATCGGAATTTCAATGCCATTTTCGACGAGGAAAAGATTCGTGGATGCATCGTTGTCGGTGCGAACGTAGACTCCCCTGACGTCAGTCTGCGCCATCAGACTGAAGATGGTGCTTGCCTGGGAAGTGATGATGGGAGAGTTGGTTTCTGGTGGCGCGGGTGAACCAAGCTGGAGCGCAACGATTGGGCTATCGTCCGGAAATTGAGACTGGAGTGGTTCAGAAGATGCCCCCGGTTGCCCCGGCAAGGTCTTGGGTGCGGGATAGCGGTTGCCTGTGTTGATGTAGTCGATCACCGCCTGGCAGACGTCGAGTGCGCCATAAATGCGATTCAGGGTTTCCGCATCATTGACCTGCAAGCCTGGCAGGCGGGTTTTGAGGAAGAGCTGCACATAGGATTGCAGCCGCTCTCCACTATTGGCGCATGCCTGTAGCTCAGGCGGGACAGGGGCTTGATTGCAGGTGCGCTCCTCGCAGACTGGCGCGCTAAGTCGATTGATCAGTGTCTCACAGGAGAGGTTGGGATCATCGAGCAACGATGCGTGATCCGTGCCGCTGGCAATGGCATGTTCGAGGGAGGTGAGCGCGTCGGATGGAGACAAACCACACGAGCGCAGACGCTCCAGAAAAGACCGTTGGTGGTCGGTAGGTGCCCCGATCCGGTTGACACTCCGGATGATCTCACAGGCTTGATGCGAACGCAGATCATCATCTGAAAGACTCCAGGGCGAATCCCCAGAAAGAGCTTCGCGAAGCTCGTTCAATCGATCGGGAGTCAGATTGGGATCGCTGCATGTTGTAATGCGTATATCAATCACCTCGGTACGGGGAACATCGGATGGGATCGAAGTGGAGTCTTCGTCATCGGAATCGCGCCAGTGCGCAAGTGTCGTGCATGCCTGACCGGGTATTAGCAGCCTGTTCAGAGTCGCCAGACTGGTCTGGCCTTGGTTATCTTGCGTCAACAGGTCGAGGAGTTCAATCAAGCCTGGCTCACAGCCGGCGAGTTCGGCTCCAGGCAACAGTCGTTGAGTCACGTTTTGATAAGCAGACGAGCCAACATTACCCCAGACCAAATCGGTACGTAGTTCGCACGGATCAGGCTGTGACGCGATCAGCAATAGCGCATAATCTGGCAAAGATAGGTCGGCGGGCAAAGGACAACCCAGAGCCTGAAATGTCTGTTCTATGCTGGGTTGTTCTGAGTTGTTCGAGGGAGCATCAAGGGGAGCACACCCGCCGCTGGGACTTTGTCCGCCGAACCGCACTGCATTGGAGCGTGCGTATACAGTCTGTGGGTTAGCAGTTGCGGCTCCAATAGTGACAGCGTACCAGTCAACTCCATCATCACCCTGGGTGATCCCCGTGACATTGAATACTTGTTGGGAATTGACTCGCATCACCGATTGCGAGCTTATTGAGGGTTCCGTCATTAGAAGAGCCGGACCATGATCTGGGTTGTAGCCAATTTGACAGAAGCCAAGCGCTGGCTCAACTACTAGCAGGGGAGGATTGTTGTTTGGCGGCGGATCATTGTTCTGGAGTTGGGGCTGTATCACTATTGGAGGCGGATTGGGCACGGATGCTGGGCAATAGGCGTTAGAAGCCGGACCAGCCTGATTTGGGCACGCATCGATCCCATTGTGTCCGCCATCGCCATCTGGATCTGGACAGCCATGCGGGCTAGGACCCCGGTCAGCGGGGCACAAGTCGGTGGAATCAAGGACGCCATCTCCATCACTGTCTGGGGGAGGTGCGGGAATATCACCACAGCTTGTGACCGGGTTGTTGGTGGTGCAGCTTACGGTGTTTGACCAGGCTCCTGAACCCTGTAATCTGGCTTTCACGGAGTATGTTGTATTGGGTTGGAGCGGGTTATATCCGCCAAATGGATGCGCTCTCCAGCGCGGATCCGTGAAATAAACGGTAGGGTAAGTGCAGTTCCCTCCGTTCAGGCAAAACTCAAATTCATATGTTCCGTTTGAATAGTAGGTGAATTCCACGACGAGATTGGCCCCATCGAAGTGGACGCGATGCAAGTCGATTCCCTGCGCATGAACGATCCCTGAGGTTATCGCAAGGATATTAGTGGCTATGAACAACCCGAGACAGAGGTGCTTCCAGACTTTCACATGTTGTTTCGAGGATGAAGGGCGCACAATCATCTCTCCATTGTTCACAGGATTTTTTATAACTAATGCTGTATAAAATAATACTATTTATCGCTCTGGATAGCAACTATTGAGGATGATCTGATTATGTTGCACATCGAAATGAGATAAAGATGTTTGCAAAAGAGTCTTCCGGATAAGCAACGATTGAGATTTCTGTGCCATCCCAACGGACTACCGCAAAACCGCTGCCCAGGCGTGTCTGTGTCCATTCCTGATAATAGGGTAGACTTTGAGTTTTCCAGGATCGAAAGTGCACTTCTGTTGACTGGATTGCGACCAGTAGTTCATACAGGCTGGGCAATCGTGCTCTCTGAGACTGGCAGTAGTTTGCTGCCTCTCTGGCTGATTGATCGACAGCGGGCACCTCTGGAGTGCCCGGCAAAGTTGGTACAGGTGACTGGGATTGTACATAGCTGTTGTACTGCTCGATTGTGATGGGGTCAGCGTCGATCTGAAATGCATTCACAAAGATCGACTGAGGCTGTTCTGAGATGGTGTAACTACCGCCCGGAAAAGTGACTGCCCGTGACTGGGTTGTCGGCGTGGCAGTGGCGGAGGGTGTTGATGTCACACTGGGCGTCAGGGTAAGCGTCGCTGTTGGGGTGTTGGTTGGTGTCGCGCTGGAAGTGGGCGTCAGAGTCGGTGTATCGGTCAAGGTCGGCGTGGCGCTGAAAGTCGGTGTGATGGTCGGGGTAGGGGTTGCCGACGGTGTGTCGGTGAATGTGGTTGTCAGAACAGGTGAGGACGAGAAGGTGCCATTCAGACCAGATGCAAGGGTTGAGATTGCCTGCAAACCTTGACTAGAAGAAGTGTTGTCTGGAGGACGGGAACCTAGTAGGAAGAGGACAACGAGCGCGAGAATAGCAAGAATCACAACGACCACGATGATCCCGAGTATGACAAGTCCAGAGCTGGAACCGCCATTTACTGTGACAGTCAGTCGCTGGTTTACTTCTGATTGGTCTCCGTTCTTAGGTGTCATTTTTTCACCTGGATTTAGGAGGTTGTGTAAACGGTTGCTCAGTTGTCTTATGTCATTCTGGAAATCAGGATCGTTACGAATGTGTATTGCTGACCAGTCGGTCAATGGCTGCAAGTTTTCTGGCAGGCTATTCTTGGTAGGTATTGTCGCGTCCTCAACAAAAACAGGAATCAATTTTATGTTCGATTCTGGTTCTAATCCCATCTTGACTTCATGGTGCACCCAATCAGTGGGATCGTCCAGCCGTCTGTTGCCAGCTTTATCTCTTGCATCGAGCCAGTGAGGTCCGATGATAACCAGCATTACTGCTGTGCCGTGGAGTGCCTTGTCGATTGCTCCCGGCCATCTGATTCCGCATAGGAGTGATACCCGATCATAGAAAATATCATGTTTTCCAAACTCGGCCGCCAAATGATCATAGATGCGGCCAGTGATGGCCTGGCTGTCGGCTCGGCGGTAGGAGATGAAGATGCGAGGCATGATGGTTTGCTTTCTAAGAAGAGATATTCCGTTGAAAAGTATAACCAGAATGTGATTTATTACAAAGATATTGGGGTACCAACGCCCCGCGAGACTATGAATCAACCGGGGCGCGATCGCGCGATCGCGCCCCGGTCTGTTTACAGGCAGGCTACTGGATTAAGGCAGGCCCCACACGCGGACGGTGCCGTCGTTGGAGGCGCTGAGCAGCAGCGCGCCATCCGCGCTGAAGCTCACGCTGTTGACCTGGCCGGTGTGGCCGTTGAGGACTGCTGCGACTGTCTTCCCGGCCACGTCCCACAGCACGATCGGGCCGTCCCAGGTGGCGACGGCCAGCAGCGTCCCGTCCGGGCTGAAGGCGAAGCTGTTGATCAGGCCGGTGTCGCTGTTCTTCAGTTCCCCGGCCGAAGCCCCGCTGGTCACATCCCACAGGTAGACGCCGAAGCCGTCGGCCGAGGCGAAGAGCGACCCATCCGGGCTGAAGGCCGTGGTCGTGGTGTTGCCGTCGATCAGCATGTGGCCTTTGACGGCGTACAGGGCGTCGATGTCGCCGCCGGCCCGGTCGCGCAGGTAGACCTCGGAATCGGAGTGACCTTCCACGATCTGGGTGGCGGCGGGGTTGAAGGCGGCGCTCAGGGCGGTATCCGTGTGGCCGGGCACGCTGGCGATCTGCGCGCCCGTGGCGACGTCCCAGATCAGGACGGTCTCATTCACGTCGGCGGAAGCAAGCCGGGTCCCGTCCGCGCGCAGGGCGACGTCGGTCACTTCGACTCCGTGCCCTTCCCAGGCCGCGAGTTCGGTCGCGCTGGCGACGTCCCAGAAGCGGATCTTGCCATCGTCGTTGGCGGTGATGATCTGCGTGCCATCGGGCGTGAAGGCCAGGTCATTGACGCGCCCGCGCTCACGGTCAAAAACTGCGATCTGCGCGCCGCTGGCCGCGTCCCACAGCAGGGTGTCGCCGTTGGAATCGCCGGCCGCCACGATCGCGCCGTCCGGGCTGAGGCCCACGCACTTGAGCGCGGCGGTGTGCTGGATGACCAGCTTCTCGACTCCGGCGGCGGCGTCCCAGAGACGCACGGCGTTGTCATCCGAGGCGGAGGCGATCAGGCTGCCATCCGCGCTGGCGATGACCGCGTTCACGGTACGGGTGTGCCCGGCCAGGGTGAAGCGCAGCGTGCCCGCCGCATCCCAAACATGGACCGCGTAATCGCTGCCCGCCGCGACGACGCTGCCATCCGGCAGGAAGGTCACGGCCTTGAGGTCGTTGAGGCGGGTGGTGGAGTCGCTCAGGACGATCGAGCCGCCGGTGGAGTCCCACAGGCGCACGGTATCGTCGCTGCTGCCGGAGGCGATGGACAGGCCATCCGGGCTGAACGCGGCGCTGAAGACGCCTTCGGTGTGCCCGGCCAGCAGGACCGGGGGCGCGGTGGGGTCTTCGCCGCTGTACAGCCACACCCCGACCGATCCGCCGATGAGCAGGGTGGCCCCATCAGGCGACCAGGCCAGGTCGAGCACGGTGCCGCGCCCGAAGCGGGCGAGCTGCACGACCTGGGCCGCGTTGGCGACCGCGATCGGCGTGCCGCCCTGGGCGAGCGCCAGGCCAGCAGGCAGGGTGAGCAGAACGACCAGAAGCACGATGAGGAACCGTTTCATCTTGAGACCATCCTCCATGATTGTAGGAGCGGAAGCGTGTCCCCCTTTATAGTTGTACTTTATTTCACATGCAAGTGACCCCGCGCGCTGTCTGACAGGCGGGCAGGGGGCGTGTCGCGGCGGCGATTCATGCGTCTGATTGGGCGCGATGGCCGTGAATCAAGCGGGGCGAGATCGCGCGATCTCGCCCCACTTGATTGATATCGAAGGAACCGCCGGGGATCAGTTGGCCGCCGGTGGATTCCTCTCGAACAGCTTCTTGATCTGGCCCCGGAAGGCGACCAGGGCCGTCAGCAGCGCGCCCAGCGCCAGCAGGATTTCCTTGGTGGAGCTGATGAAGGCCAGCACCTGCTCGCCGAAGTTCTTGGGGGCCGCGCCGATCGTGATGCGCAGCGGGACGCGGGCCACGGAGCGGAAGCCGGTGCTACGGTCGGGATCGTCGACGAAGGCATACACGATCACGTTGTGGCTGCTCAGTTCCGCGCCGGTGGCATTGACGATCCAGGTGAAGTTGGTCGGCAGCTCGGTATTGATTCGGTCGCGGATGCGCATGTCGGACGGGTCGGTCTGGAAACTGGCTGATGACAGCCCGGCGATACCGACCCCCATCGTTTCGATGATATCGACCGGCTGGCAGATGCGCCCCGTGGTGTCACCCGTGGGGGCATCCCCGACTTCGAGGTCGACTTCGATGGCTTCGCTGCTGCCGCGCGGGATACTTTCCAGTCTGGTGACGCACATCCAGCCGGGGCCGAGGGTCGTGGCCTGGGCCGGGCGTTCCGGCGGCAAGGCCGGAGCGGGCGCGGCGGTGCTCAGGGCGGGCAGCCCGGCCAGGACGAGGGCAACGGCGGCCAACAACAACACTTTTGAGGACAGTCGAACAGGCATCAGTAGACACTCCAGTAGGGCGGGGGAGGCGGTGTGCGCTCCCCCGCGCTTGGGCGGACGGGCTTAATTTTCAATCCAGTCGCGGGCGCGCGCCACGGCGCGCTTCCAGCCGGCATACAGTGTCTCGCGCTGGTCGGCGCTCATGTGCGGCACGAATTCGCGGTTGACCTGCCACTGCCGGGCGATGTCGTCCAGGGATTGCCAGACGCCGGTCGCCAGCCCGGCCAACAGGGCCGCGCCGAGGGCGGTCGTCTCCGTGACCTGGGGGCGCTGGACGGGCGCGCCGAGCAGGTCGGCCTGCATCTGCATCAGCACGTCATTGACGACCGCGCCGCCGTCGACGCGCAGCACGCCCAGCCCCAGCCCGGAGTCGGCCTGCATGGTATCCACCAGGTCGCGGCTCTGGAAACAGATGCTCTCCAGCGTGGCGCGGACGATGTGGGCGCGGGTCGTGCCGCGCGTCAGGCCGACGATCGTGCCGCGCGCGTAGGCATCCCAGTACGGCGCGCCCAGCCCGACGAAGGCCGGGACGAGGTACACGCCGCCCGAATCGGGCACGCTGATCGCCAGATCGGCCGTCTCGGAGGCGCTTTTGATCAGACCCAGGCCGTCGCGCAGCCACTGGATCGCCGCCCCGGCGATGAAGACGCTGCCTTCCAGGGCGTAGTGCAGCGGGCCGCTGCCGATCTGCCACAGGGCCGTGGTCAGCAGACCGCCCTGCGAGGCGATGGCCTGCTCGCCGGTGTTCATCAGCAGGAAACAGCCGGTGCCGTACGTATTCTTGCTCTGCCCTGGCGTGTAGCACGCCTGGCCGAAGGTGGCCGCCTGCTGGTCTCCGGCGATGCCGGCGATCGGGATCGGTGCGCCGAAAATGTATGGCACGGTTTCGCCGTAGACTTCGCTGGAAGGGCGCACGTCCGGCAGCAGGGCGCGCGGAATCTTCAGGTAGGCCAGGATGTCGTCGTCCCAATCGCGGGTATGGATGTTGTAAAGCAGGGTGCGGCTGGCGTTGGTCACGTCGGTGATGTGCAGCTTGCCGCCGGTCAGCTTCCAGACCAGCCACGAGTCGACCGTGCCGAAGGCCAGCTCGCCGCGCTCGGCGCGCTCGCGCACGCCGGGCACGTTGTCCAGAATCCAGGCCACCTTTGTGCCGGAGAAATAGGCGTCGGTGACCAGCCCGGTCTTGGCGCGGATGGCCGTATCGAAGCCGTCGGCCTTGATCCGGTCGCACAGCGGTGCGGTGCGGCGGCACTGCCAGACAATGGCGTTATAGACCGGCTCGCCGCTGGCCCGATCCCACAAGATAGTGGTTTCGCGTTGGTTGGTGACACCCAGCGCGGTGACGTCCGCCGAGCCGATCCCGGCCTGGTGCAGGACGGTCTGTACGACGTCGCGCTGGGTCTGCCAGATTTCGAGCGGGTCGTGCTCGACCCAACCGGGTTGGGGATAGTGCTGGGTGAATTCCTGCTGGGCGCTGGCGAGGGGCGCGCCGGCCAGATCGAACAGGATGGCGCGCGAACTGGTCGTGCCCTGATCCAGGGCGAGGAGGTAGCCCGTCATGGGATGGAGACCCTTTCCATAAGGAAGGCACGCGTTCTGGAGAAAGCGTGCAAGGGATATGGCCTGCCGTGCTCCTACTGTAGTGAAGCCAGGGAGGCTTGTCAAACGAAACGGGCGGCTCCTTCCATTGGAAGCAGCCGCCCGCGCCGGGCGCCGGCCCGGACAGAGTCGCGCCGGTTCGCCAGGGCCTAGAACCAATCCTTTTTGACGAAGAGCAGCGCAATCAGCGCGGACCCGCCCACGGCCATGCCGATGACGAGCACGAACGCCGCCGGATGAGTCTGGAGCGGCAGGTCGATGTTCATGCCGTAGAGACTGGCGAGCAGGCCGGGCAGGGTCAGCACGATCGTGATCGACGTCAGGAACTTCATCACGCTGTTCAGGTTGTTGGAGATAATGGAAGCGAAGGCGTCCATCATCCCGCTGAGGATGTTGTTGGCGATGGCGGTCATCTCGATGGCCTGCCGGTTCTCGGTGAGCACGTCCTCCAACAATTCCGCGTCTTCCGGGTACATCTCGAACAGCCGGCTGCGCTGGAGCCGTTCCAGCATCAGCTCATTCGAGCGCAGAGCGGTGGTGAAGTAGACCAGGCTCTTCTCGAACTTAAGCAGCCCCAGCACTTCCTTGTTGCGGATGGAAAGCTGAAGCTCGTCCTCCAGGGCATCGACCGTCTTGTTGATCTCACGCAGATAGCGCAGGTACTTGAGCGCCGTGCTCATCAGCAGTTGCAGAATCAGGCGGTTCTTCTTGTTGGTGGAGAGTCCTTTGACCCGGCCATTGAGCAGCTCCAGCGTGACATCATTTTTCATCCGGCAGATCGTGATAATCAGTTTGTCCGTCAGGATGATGCCCAGCGGAATCGTGGCATACGGGACATCGGAAGTTTCGCCCTGATAGTAGGGAATGCGCAGCAGAATCAGTGTCACGCCCTCGTCCTTTTCCGTTCGGGGACGCTCGTCGATGTCCAGGGGATAAGTCAGGAAGTCCAGCGGGACGCACAGCGCCTCGTGCAACTGGGTGATCTCGGCCGGGCTGGGATCGATGACATTGACCCAACTGCCGGGCGCGAATTCGTGGGTGGTCTCGAGGCCCAGCTCCGTGCTCTTGAGAATGTTGATCATGACGTGCCTCCATATCCTGCCGTTAGTACGGGCGGATCCAGATAAAGACATCAGGCCCAGGTTGATTCCGGGAACCGTCTGTCTATGCAGTTGTCGGTTTATGGAGGAACAGTGCCGGATGCGCAGGGGCGCCCATCAAAGGGCTAGTTCGACGCGGGCGCGTCATCCCCTGGCTTCCGAGGGAAGGTGAGGGGGGTCAACGCCGGGGCGCAATGTTGCCCCTGGGTGATGCCGGTAACTGTTCGTTAAGACTGCTATCCTCGTTCATTGGCCTTCTAATACCCTCACATAGGTATCCGGTGAACTTCCCGGACATTTTCATTATAGGCGTCCTGGCGATTTTGTGAACCCCCTCAAAATCAAGGGAAAAACGGACCCGAGGGAACAGACGCGAATTCACACGGATTTCACGAGGAACTCCCCGGTAGCCGCGCGCTGGCCCACAAGGCAGGGGGACGTTAAGAATTATAAACTCGCCGGAGATTGCGCTTTTGTTGATAATGAGGTTGCATTGCCCCTAGTTCCCATGAGTCCGGGCAGCCAGGCGTATGATCGCAGACCCAACTATCCCTCTGCTCCAACGTCTGTTCACGTTGATGAACTCCTCCGCCGGCCGGCATGCGATTTTCGCCGGAGCGGCGGATTCGGCGCTGACCATGCTCGAAGCCGACGCGGTGGCGATCTTCGAGTATGAGGACGTGGGCGATTCCTTCGTGCTCACCACGGCCCGCAACCTGTCCCTGGAAGCCCAGGTGCAGGTCATGCAGGCCCTGACGCGCCGGGTGCGCGGCCAGCCGATCTGGCTATCCCATCCCCAGACGATTGGCAACTGGATCGAACAACTGCTTGCCGAGGATGGCGGGGTGGCCGGCAGCCTGCGCGATCTGGCCTGCATGATCACAATCCCGCTCCGGGCGAGCAAGGGTGATCTGCTGGGCGTGATGGCGGTGTTCTACCGCGATCCCCTGGCCCTCAGCGGGCGACGCCAGGTGCTGGCCTCGCTGCTGGCCGGGCTGGTGGGCGTATCCCTGGAGAACGCAGCCCTGTACGAGATCGAGCATCAGCGCGCGGACTTCATGGCCGAGGTGCTGCGCTCCGGTGAAGTCTTGCAGGTCGATCAATCCCTCGACTCGGTCATCCAGCAGATCGTCGGGATCGTCTCCGGCACGTTGGGCTGGCAGACCGTGGTCGTGGTCGTGTACGACTACGAGCTGGGTGAGCGTCATCTGGCCGGATGGGCGGCGGCCGATGCGGCCCTGTACGAACGACTGGATCGCCTGCCCCGCTCGGAACCCCTGTCCGTTCCGGATTCGCGGCCCTGGCGCGCGGCCCAGTTCAAGATCAGCCGGTCGTACCTGATCGATCACCTGCTGCCCGGCGCTCAGGAAGTGCTGGCGGCGTTGCACGCCGACCGCTACCTGGGCCACCTGGGGCGGAATGGGACGTCATCCGTCTCGAACGAGCGGCAGTGGCACGCCAGCGATGTGCTGATCACGCCGCTGACGTTCAAGGGGGCCGACCTGGGCTGGATGGCCGTCGGCGCGCCGCGCGATCTGCGCCGGCCGACGCTGGCCCGCATTCAGGAGTTGGAGGTCTTTGCCGATCAGCTTGCCCAGGCCGTGATCAATGCCCGGCTTTACAACGAGGCCGAGCACGAGCGGCTGAAGCTGGCGACCGTGCTGGATGGCATCAGCGACGGCGTGCTGGCCTTCGACCTGCAAGACCGGCTGCTGTTTTCCAACCGGGCGGCGGAGAAGATGTTGGGCCTGAAGATGCCTCAGATCGTGGGCGCGTCGCTGACCAGCGTGCTGGTCGAGTCGCCGCTGCGCGATTTCCTGCTGAAGAACACCCCGGCGGAAGGGGGCGAGCTGCGCACGACGGAGCTTGAACTGCCCGCCCTGAACCGCGCCCTGTCGGTCGCGGTCACGCCGCTGACCAATACCGGGCGGGTGATCCTGATGCGCGACATCACCTACTTCAGGGAGATGGAGCGCCTGCGCCTGGAACTGCTCAGCAGTCTGAGCCACGACCTGAAGAATCCCCTGACCGCGATCAACGTCACCGTGTCGCTGATCGAGCGCTCCGGCACGCTGAACGCGCGCCAGCGGGAGTACGTCGACCGCCTGCGCGACACGGCCCAGCGGGCAGTGGCAATGATCGCCGAGCTGCTGGACATGGCCCGCCTCGAATCGGGATCGCGCCTGCTCTTCGAACCGTGCCGCCTTCAGGACTTGATCGTCGACGTGATCGCCCAGCAGGCCGTGCAGGCCGAGTCCAAGCGGATTCGCCTGGAGCAGCGGATCGACCCGCTGCCGGTCCTCAACGGCGATCCGGCCCGGTTGGAGCAAGTGCTGGCGAATCTGGTGGGAAATGCGATTAAATACACCCCGGAAGGTGGGCGGGTGCGGATCGAGGCGACGGCGGACGAGAACCGCGTTACCGTGCGCGTGATCGATACCGGGATCGGAATCCCGGAGGAACATCTGCCCTACGTGTTCGATCGTTTCTACCGCGTTGACCCCCTGCGCAGTGAGGGTACGGGACTCGGCCTGTCCATCGTCAAGACCGTGATCGAACGGCATGGCGGTGAGGTCGGGGTGACGAGCGTGCCCGGCAAGGGCAGCACGTTCTATTTCAGCCTTTTGTTGCCCGCGCCCGTTTGAGTTGCGTCTGCGGCCTGGGGGTGGTTCAACCATGCGCCGATGAGCCATCCGCCAAGGGACTGCTGTGACTGATTCATCCATCAAGGTACCCCGCCTGTATCACCGGCCTGCCAGCGGTGAAGGCCCGGCCGCGCACACGACTGTGGGCGAGATGGTGGCCGCTTCGCCCGGCTTGACGCGCGTCCATTGGGATGAATGCCGCCGCCTGGCCCCCCTCCTGCCGCCCCCGGACAGCTACCCGCAGGGCGCGCTGGGGTTGTTTCGCGGCCAGACCCAGGACTTCATCCTGGCCCACGCCCATCTGGACGCGGAAGGCAAGCCCGGTGTGCATTACGCGCTGCCCGGCGCGGACGTGCTGCGCCAGGTGGCGGGACGGCTTGGCCTGCTGCGCGATTTGATCGGCAGCCCACCGGTTCCGCGCACCAGCAGCATCGCGCCGCTGACCTTCACCTCTCCGGAGCCGCCCCTGATCGAAGCCGAGATTGACGCCCTGCTCGATTTGAGCCTGATGCTGCGCGATAACTTCGCGGCGATCGAAGGGCTGCTGGCCGGGGTGATCCAGGGCGGGCCGGTCTACATCGTGCGCGGGCCGCGCGAGCTGCCGGCGCAGATCGCGTTCCTGACCGGGCTGCTGACCCTGCTGCCGATCCCGGCCCGTTTCGGCGTGACCTTCGCCACCTACCTGCGCAAGGCGGACGCGGCCAGCGTCCAGATCGCGTTCCTGGCGGGGCACGGTGTGCCGGAGGGCAGCCTGGGCTACGACTGGCAGGACGGCAGACTCTTCGGCGAGCCGCCGGAAGACCCCTACAGCCGCTACATCGTCCAGCAGCTTCGTCTGGATGCCTCCCTGGCGGTGGAGCACATGACCGCCCTGACGCGCAGCGCCGGTTACCGGCTGACTCACGGCGATCCGCTCGCCAGGGCGCTGGGTTGGGCGGCCCGGCGGGTGGCCCTCGACGCCGCCGTGACGGAGGGCCTGCCCGCCGACGCGGAGGCGGTGGCCGAGGTGCTGCGCGAGGACCCCACGCTGGGGGACGACCTGCGCGTGCGCTACGTCCGCCACCTGCTGTCCATGACCCTGGTCATGGACGATTCGCACGACGCGGACGTGATCGCCGGGCTGGCGCACCACCACGACGCGGTGGCGGAAACCGTCCTGCCCATGCTGGACGAGACAATCGCGGCGGGCCGGCCGCTGCCGGTTTACCGCCTGCTGGCGCGCTGGCTGGCCGATTCCGACGGCCCGGAGGGGTACGCCTGGCGCAGCCGCGCCCAGGGCGCGGCCCTGGCCCACGTGCGCGCCCTGGCCGGGGCGGGGGAAATCCCCGCGATCATCGCCTTCTTTGAAGAGGCGCACCAGGCCAGCCCGAACCTGATGCTGGGCGAGATCGTGCCGGACATGCTCCAGGCGACCCTGCCGCTGGCGGAAAATTCGGCCGATCTGGCCCAGTTGACATTCCTGCTGGCGGCCGACTATCTGCCGGCGGCCCCCTTCCAGCGTTTGATGGGCCAGACTGGTTTTGTGGGCCAGCTTCACCGCCCCCTGCGCGCGGCCCTGGAATACTTCCAGTCCGGCGCGGCGGCGGCTCCACCGGGGATGCTGGCCGGCGCGGCGGCCGGATTTGGCGCGGTCTGGGCGCCGATCGTGCTGGCCCGGCTGGTGGAATGGATCATGACCCTCGAACGGCTCGACCTGATCGATACGCCGGCCCTGGAGCGGTTGGCCGAACTGGCGGGATCGCCCTGGGGCGGGCGTTTCGAGACGCTGCTGCGCCACGTGGTCAACGATTCCAGCCGGCCCAACCAGCTCGTCCGGCTGGAGCCGCCGGGGCCGCGCCTGCTGGCGGAAATCCTGCTCCAGCTTGGTGATTACGCCCAGGTCGTGAACCTGTTGGAGCGCATCTCCGGGGCGCTTTTCCGGGGGGATGACCAGATCAAGTTCGGCCCGTGGGTCAGCGAATTGTTTGAGAAGACCGGGTTGGAGACTCCGGCCCTGCTGGCCGCGTTGGAGGCGGTCACGTCCGGGCGCGGTCTCAAGCCGCTGCCGGCGGCGATGGCCTACCGGGGGGCGCTGATCAACAAGGCGTACGATTCCGCGCTCGACCCGGTCATGGAACGCCTGTCGCGGGCGCTGCGCGACGATCCCCTGTTGGTCAGCGTAGTTGGTTACGACGAGACCCTGCGCCTGGTGCAGTTCCACGCCCGGCGGCAGGACGCCGACGCGGCGGCCAGTCTGGCCGCGGTGATCACGGACAGCCTGGCCGGTTCCGAGAAAGGGCTGGCGATCGTCGGGCGGCTGTGGACGCTGCTCAACTGGAACAAGGACGTCCGCCAGGCGGCGCTGGAGCTGCTGCGCCGCTACGTGCGCCAGATGCCTTACGAGCGCGCCCAGCGCATTCCGGCCCAGATCGGCCGCAAGCTGGGCGACAAAGTCGGGGAGATGCTCCAGGCGACGGTCACGGTCACGCAGATGGTCGGCAGCGGGGGCTTCGAGCCGTTCGCGCAGGACCTGCGCCAGGCGGTGCAGTTCCTGGGCGATCTGGCGGTCGCCTACGAAAACAAGCCCTATCCAACCCTGACCCGCCTGCTGAGCGATCTGGACTCGATCCCCGGCGCGATCTCCGAGCAGCAGTGCCTGGACCTGGCCGAGGACGTGGTGGCGCTGGGCCGGCTGGCCTACCGGTTGGGCGAGACGCGCGGGCGTGGGCGCGGCCGTGAGGCGTTCGAGCAGCGCCTGATCGCGGCCAAGGAACTCCCCCGAACCGGGCTGGACGCCCTGCTGTGGCTGGGTGGGTACTTTGCCAGTGGGCAGGCCCATCCCTTCGAGGTGGAACGGGAGACGATCGTGCACGCGCTGAGCCACCGCTCGGTCAACCTGCTGCTGGACGACGTGATCTCGACCCGCCAGCTCCTCGACCGGCTGATCCAGGCTTTCCCGCCGGACGCCCCGCCGCCCCTGACGCTGGAAGCGTTCACGGCCGAAGTGAACAGCCTGTGGCGAGGCATGCGGCTCTACGATCAGCGCCGCCTGCGCGACGAGTTCGCCGCCGATGCCCAGGCGCTGGCCTTCCTGCTGGGGCTGATCAGCGAGCGGGGCGATCCCAAGGCGGTTGAGGATTCGCCGCTGGGGCGCGGCCTGGAATCGGGCCGCCGCGAGCCGAAGTCGGCCCTGGAGGTGCTGCGCCTGATCAGCGGTTACTTTGGCCGCAAGCTGACGGGGAAATAGAGGCCGGAGACCAGAGGCAAGACGCAAGAAGAAGCAGAGTCAGAAAGCACATCGGAGCTGTAGGGACGGGTCACTGACCCGTCCGATTGCGGCCTTCGCCGAGGTCGGAGAAAGCGCCTAAGTGGCAGGCGTCTAAGCGAAAGACAGGACTCCGGGTGCGCTGATGGCGCGAGCGGAATCGGCTTTTCGCTTGCCGCCTAGATGCTTCGATGCTAGGGCACCGCCAGCTACTCCAGCGTGAGCGTGCCGTCGTCCGCGATCGCGATCCGGGCCAGGGGGAGCGCGTCACCGCCGTCCGTCAGGGTCAGGCGCGGGCCGTCCGGGGCGATATACCAGCCCACGACCAGCTCATAGTCCCCCGCCGGGGCCGGGGAGGCGTCCAGCGCCAGGGCCACCGGCACGGCTTCCCCTGTCTGCCACAGGTAGGTGGGATAGCGTCCCCCTTGCGGCTTCTCGTCCGACTGGGCGGCCGGGCGTGGATCGTCCAGCGGGCGCAGATGGACGAAGAGCGTGTAATCCCCCATGAGGTCCGCCCCCGCGATCCAGTCCAGAGTGACCTGAAGTTGTCCATCTTCCGCCGCGATCGCGCTGTTCGCCAGTTGGATCGGATCGTTGCCCGCAATGCTGAAGGTCGGGGCTTCCTCCGGCAGATCGGGTTGGTGAGGATAAGAAATGTCCAGCCAGCCGATGGCCTGGCCTTCGGCCAACGTCTCGATCACCGCCCCTTCTGAATCCACCGATCGCATGTCCAGCACGACCGGGTAGCCGCCCGGCGGCAGGGTCGAATCCAAGACCAGCGTGGCCCAGGTCGAGAACGCCCCGGCCCAATCCGCGCTGGCGTAGTCCAGGTCGAAGTTGAGCGTCGATCCGGCATCGAGCGCGGTCAGGCTGAGGTGCGTCCGGGCAGGCGGGGAGCCGATGATCAACCAGTCCAGCCGGACGCGCACTGGCGCACCGCCCGCCGCCAAATCCACCGCGTCGGTGGCGAAGCCGGTCAGGCGCAGCGGGCCGAAGTCCAGATCGGCCGGGGTGGTTCTCATTTCCCGCAGGAGCGTGGTGCGCTGGTAGATGATCACCTCGCCGTGGGCGTAGCGCGGATCATCCACGCGGTGGACGGGGGCATAGCTGGCCTGGAACCAGGGATCAAGCTCCAGCAGGAAGCTGTAGATCGCGATCGGCTCGTCCGAGGGACGGTGCAGGACGAGCGTGTCCGGCGCGTAGCTGGCGAACCAGCTATAACGGTCGCCGCGGGCCAGCATCTCGGACGCCGATGGATCGACCAGCCCCAGGTAGTCCTCCACATGGCGCTCGGAGAAGTAGCCGATCTGCCCGATCTCGACCATCCCGGCGGTGGCGTCGGGGGATGTATTGGCCGCCAGCCAGCGCCCGGTTTCCTCATAGGCATCCCAGTCGACCATCGGCAGCAGTGGGTCGATCCCGCAGCCGGTGGCGAAGCATGCCTGGATGCGCGCGAAAGAGGCTCCCTGCGCGGCCAGGGTCAGGAGTATCACTCCCGCGAGCGCGGCCCGGCCGGCCGTCAGGGAGGGCCGATTCCTGAGCCAGCCATACAGCCGGTCGGCGCCCAGGGCGGCCAGCAGGATCAGGCCCGGCACGACGGGCGCGTAATACCAGCGGTAGGGGGCGATTCCCAGCACGGCGTAGGCGACCAGGTGCAGCACGCCCCACGCCACGATCAGCCCAACCGGCGCGCTTTTCCCGGCTCGGATGCCCAGCACGATCAAGCCGCCGAAGAGCAGGTATAGCCCGCTCTGGCGCAGCAGGCTCTCGCCCATCAGCCGCAGCCCTTGCCACGTGTCCACGCCGGGGCCGAGGCCGGTGATGCCCAGCGCGTCGTGGGCGTGCTTGGCGCTGAAGGTAGCGGGTAAGGGCGATCCATAGCCGATCCAGATTGCGCCCCAGAACAGGGCGGACGGCAGCGCCGCCGCCAGCCCGAAGCGCAGCAGCGGCTCCCACGGGCGGGCTCGGGTCTGGACGCGCGTCAGGCACAGCAGGCCGATCCCCAGGCCGAGCAGCGCGCCGGGCAGGGCGGCGTCCGGCCGGACGGGGATGCTGAGGCCGGCCAGCAGCCCGCTCCAGGCCCAGCGTTCCCGGCTGGCGGCCCAGATCGCGGCCAGGATCAGCATGATCCAGAGGGGCGTTTCCATCCCCAGCGAGAGCCACAGCGGCGAGGCCAGGGTATAGGCAACTCCGGCCCAGGCGCGCAACCCGAACGCCATCCGGCGCGGCAGGAGTCCCATGATCAGCGCCCCGCCCAGGCCGATGCTCAACGCGCCAACCAGCCCGCCCAGCAGATGATAGTCGGGTCTGATCAGGCTCAGCCCGCCCAGCAGCAGGGCATACAGCGGCGCGGTGGTGCTCAGGATGAATTCGCCGGGGTTGTAGACCAGCCCTTCGCCCGCCATGAAGTTGCGGGCGTAGCGGTAGGTGATGAAGGCGTCGTCCAGGCGGAAGTCGGCCATCAGCCCGCGCCAGATGAGCAGGGCCAGCAGGATCAGCAGGACGGTCAGCCCGCGCTCGGTTCGCCACAGTCGGGACATGCGCATAAGTCGCTCGCTGCCGGGTAAAGCCGTGCGAGGGTAATTGTAATGAGTCCGGCGGGGTCCGTAAACCTCGCGCTGAGGCCGGGTGCTTTGGCGCTCGAATCGCCCTGGCGCGCGGACGCGGATTGTGGCATGCTATTGGAGTTTGTCTATTTAGATACTCTACTTACGTCTTGGGAGACAGGCTGATGAGGCGCTTTGGAGTTCCGGGCAGCCGGATGGGCAAAGGATTGTTGTGGGTCATGATGTGCGCATCGGTGATCGGGCTGGCGGCCTGTGGATCGGGGCCAGGGGCGACGGTGTCGCTGACGCCATCGCCGGACGAGCAGCGCGCGGCGAGCTTCACCGGCAGCAATGCGGATTGGGCGCCGGTGGCGACTGTTTTCCCCGATGACCCGGCCGGTGCCGAGATGGTGCTCGTGCCGGTGGGGCGTTTCTCGATGGGCGGTGAGGGCCAGTTCGAAGGGCCGGTCCACGCCCAGGCGTTCACCGCGCCGTTCTGGATCGACCGCACGGAAGTCACGCGCGGGCAGTACGCGCTGTGCGTGGCGGCCGGGGCCTGCGCGGAGCCGGTCGCGAACGACTTTTCCCAGCGCGACACCCAGCCGGTCAACCGGGTGACGTGGCTCCAGGCGCGTGACTACTGCGCGTGGCGCGGCCTGCGCCTGCCAACCGAGGCCGAGTGGGAGTACGCGGCGCGCGGCCCGGCGGGCTGGGTCTACCCGTGGGGGGACGAGTGGGCCGAGGAGCGGGCGGTCTACTTCCGCAATTCCGGGGACGTGACGGCGGACGTGGGCCGCTTCCCGGCGGGCGCTTCGTGGGTGGGGGCGCTGGACATGAGCGGGAACGTGTGGGAATGGACCAGCTCGCTGTGGGCCGATTACCCGTACGACGCGACGCACGAGAACGCTTCGGATGAAGGGCAGGCGCGCGTGATGCGGGGTGGGGCGTTCGACGGCGGCACCGGTCTGCAGCGCGCCGCCTACCGTGAAATGCACAGCCCTGATTTTGAGAGCTACGCCATCGGCTTCCGCTGCGCGCGGCCGTGAGGGCGGCGCACAGCCTGAATTGCTCTGGTTCGCCCGGTCTCTCCACCGCAATCAGGCGCGCGGATTGCCTTTGGCGGTTCAATAACCGATAATCCTCACATGCTCATTCTTCGGGGGGATCATGGCGCGCATCTTCATCTCCTACAGCCGGGCCGATCGGGCCTTTGTCGAGGAACTCGTGCCGCTGCTGCGGCAGGTGCTCCCGGAGTACGACGTCTGGTACGACGACCAGATCAGCGGCGGCGAGGCCTGGTGGCGGCGCATCCTGTACGAGATTGGCGCATCCGATCTGTTTCTCTACCTGCTCTCCAACGATTCGCTCGAATCGCCGTACTGCCAGGCCGAATTCCGCGAGGCGCTGCGCCTGCGCAAAGCCTGCCTGCCGGTGATCGTCCGGCCCAAGACGGATGTGGGCCGGACCGCGCCGGAGCTGGCCACGGTGATCCGCGCCCTGCGGTGGATCGATCTGGGGGACGGCTTCAAGAATCCCAGGGCCAACGCCAGATTGTACGCGGCCATCCGCAAACTGTTGAGCGAAGTGCCCGCCTTCCCGCCGTGGCCCCTGTCGCCGGTGCCCGTCCTCGAGCCGGAGGTGAGGGAGGCGGAGAAGACGAAGTCCCGGCGCGGGTCGACCGCCTACCAGATGGCCGGGTTTGGGGTGGTGACCGTGCTGGTGGCGGTGCTGGGTCTGCTGGTGATCAAGGGCCTGACTGACGCGCGGAACCAGGCCGTGCCTGCCCTCCCGATCACGGCGGCGGCGACCGACACGCCAACGCCGACCGCGACACTGAAGATAGGCCAGATCGTGGCTACGCTCGATGCCCAGTCGACCCTGGATTGGGCCACGCAGTTTGGCAATGAGACGGCCGCCGCCGGCGCGACCGCCCAGGCGGTGGGGACGATCGCCGTGCTCGACCAGACGGCGACGGCGGCCGCCTGGACGGACACGCCGACGCCCGACATCACCGCCAGCATCGACGCCTACCGCACCCAGCAGGCTGTCACCGCCACCGCCGCTGCCTGGACGGAGTCGCCGGCTCTGTCACCGACGGGCACGCTCCTGCCGATCCCGGAAGCGGCGCAGGCGGCTTTGCAGGCCGCGGCGAGCTTCACCGGCGGGAACGCCGATTGGGCGCCATTCGCTCACGCCTTTTCCGACGATCCGGCCGGGGCGGAGATGGCGCTCGTGCCGGTGGGGCGCTTCATCATGGGCAGCCGGGATGGCGCGGACAACGAACGGCCGGAGCACGCGCAGACGATCGCCGCGCCGTACTGGATCGACCGGACGGAAGTGACGCGCGGGCAATACGCGCGGTGCGTGGCGGCAGGCGCCTGTACCGAGACGCCTGACAATGACTACTCGCAGCGCGACACGCAGCCAATCAACCGGGTGACGTGGTTCCAGGCGCGCGATTACTGCGCCTGGCGGGGGATGCGCCTGCCGACCGAGGTGGAGTGGGAGTACGCGGCGCGCGGGCCATCGGACCGGGTCTATCCCTGGGGGGACGGATGGAACGCGGAAAACGCGGTCTATCTGGGCAACTCCGGCAATGTGACGGCGGACGTGGGCAGCCGCCTCATGGACATCTCGTGGATCGGGGCCCTGGACCTGGGCGGCAACCTGTCGGAGTGGGTGAGTTCGCTGCATGCCGACTACCCGTATGACGCGACTCGCGAGAATAGTTCCGATGTTGATGGCTATCGCGTCATCCGGGGCGGTTCCTTCGCCAGCAACGCGCTCAATCTGCGCCTGTCCCATCGGGATTGGCGATACCCCGGCTACGAGTACTATACGGTCGGCTTCCGCTGCGTCCGGCCGTGATCTGCGTTCTGGTGGATTGTTTTTCAAGGAGCACCCATGACTCGAGATTTGCGCCCGGTTGTCCTGACCGGGCTTCTCATCCTCCTCGCGTTGACTCTGGCCGGGCCGATCGCGGCCCAGGAGGGCGGGGACGGCGCGGACGTGTTCACCATCGGGGAGGCGACCTTCACCTCCAACTATCCGCTGGGCATGACTTTCAGCCTGGAAGCCACCAGCAGCGCCGGGCCGATCACCCGCGCCACGGTCTTCTTCGACTTCGGCGGCAACTCCTCCGAGCGCACCCCGGCCGATACGATCGACAGCGAGGCCGGGCTGATCACGGCCGAATATCTGCGCTCCGACGCGGGCAACGGCCTGATCCCCTGGCTGACCGTCAACTACCACTGGCGGCTGGTCGACTCGGCCGATAACGCGATCGAGGTCGGGCCGTTCACGGCGGTGTATGAGGACACCACCCGCGAGTGGATGCACGCCGAGAACGACCTGGTGCGTGTCTACTGGTTCGGGCTGCCGGACTGGGTCGGCGAAGAAGCGCTGGACGCGGTCGACGACGCCCGCGAGCGCTGGGCCGAAGGCTTCCCGGAGGCCGAGATCACGTCCCGGCCGATGGTGGTGATCTACCCCGACCTCGAATCGTTCCTGGAATGGCGCAGCGAGGGCGAAACCGGCGCGGACAGCCTGCGCTTTATCGGCACGCTCGACCGGATGTGGAACGGGACCGTGCAGCGCGTCCCCGACCAGGCCCGGCTGGACCGCGAGTGCGGCGGGCTGAACCTGGAGCGCGATTACGACCTGGTGGTGCGCGCCCTGGCCCGCTCCACGGTCGTGCACGAGCTGACCCATTTCCACCAGTACGCGATGAGGGCCGATCGCGGCCCGACCTGGTGGGTGGAAGGGCAGGCGGCCTTCTTCGAAGACCCGGTGCAGTCCTACGACAGCGAGGCGCGGGTGCGCGGGCTGGCGGAGATCGACGCGATCCCGTCGCTGGAAGGCGATACGCTCTCCGGGGCGGGCACGCTCGGCCCGGACGGCTGCACGCACATGGCCTACGACGTTGGCGCGAGCTTCATGCGCTTCCTGCGCGATAACTACGGCGGCTACGAAGCCCACGGCCGGATCACGAGCCTGATCGCGGACAACATCGGCGTCTACGCCGCGGTCGAGCAGGTGACGGGCAAGCCCTTCACGACGATCGAAACCGAGTGGCGGGCCTCGCTGGGCCTCGGCCCGGCCCCGACTCCGATCCCGATCCCGACTCCGCCGGGCTTCAACTTCCCGACGCCGGTCTACAATCCGCCGGGGAGTTGAAGCGGTTATTGGTGGTTGGTGGGTGGTTGTTGGTCAAAAGCAAAAGCAGGCGCGTCCGTGTGGGCGCGCCCGTTTTGTTTTGGCTGATGGCTGACCGCTGAAAGCGGATGGCTGCTTCTACTTTCCCACGAAGCGCTGGACGCGCTGGCGCAGGACGGGCTCGGTCAGCGCGCCCACCACGCGGTCGACGACCTGGCCGTTCCGGACGAAGAGCAGGGTGGGGATGCTCTGGATGCCGTACTGCCCGGCATGGCGCTGGTTCTCGTCCACGTTGACCTTGGCGATCTTGACCTGCCCGCCGAATTCGGCCGCCAGCCGTTCCAGGGCCGGGGCGACGGCCCGGCATGGCGCGCACCAGGGCGCCCAGAAATCCACCACGACCGGGATCGGGCTGTTCAGGACTTCCTGCTGGAAGGTGGCGTCGGTCACGGTGATCGGGCGTGTCGTGCCTGTGCCGTTGGCCGTGCCGGAGGCGGACGAAGCGCCGTCCGGGCGGTGGCCGTTGGTCCGGGGCAGCTCGCCCTGGCCCAGGGCGTGTTGGGCGTAGGCTTCCAGGCGATCCGGATCGACCGCACCGACAGGCTCCGTGATCGGCTTCCCATCTTTGAAGAGGAGCAGGGCGGGCAGCGCTGCCTGACCCCAGCGGGCTGCGCTGTGCGGGTTGGCGGCGGCGTCGATCCGGGCGACCAGCAGCTTCCCGGCGTGGCGGCGGGCGGTCTCTTTCAGGGCTGCGTCCAGGCCGGAGTCAAGGCCCCGGCGGCCGTCCCACGCGATCAGCAGGACGGGCAGGCCCGCGTTCAAAACGCGATCGAGGCTCTGATCGTGGGTAATCAGGGGGGTGTCGTAGATGGGCATGGGAAATCTCCGTACAATCCAAAAGCGCTCCTGGCTGTTGGCCCTTCGCTGTTAGCCAAGAGCGAATAGCCAACAGCCGTTGTCCACTGTTCAGATGCGCTCCGTCCGGCGGTTGTTACATCAGAGGTTCGTCGGAATGTCGGACGCAAGCCGTCTGGTTCGCGGTGGCGGGACAGACTATAATAAGTGAACTCAACTGGGACAAACGCACGGCCGATAAGTTGTTGGGTGGGATTGGTAGCGGGTTAGACCGGAAAACTACTGACGTATGGTGACTGTCGCGCTCTCGGACGCGGACTACGAACGGTTTCGCACCCTGATTCTGACTCGCACCGGGCTGGACTTTCCGCCGGTGCGGCGCGGCGATCTGGAGTCCGGGCTACGCCGGTCGCTGGCCCAGGTGCAGGATGCTTTCCGTTACCATCGCGAGGCGGCTGCGAGCCTGCCCGCGTTGAGCGGCCTGGACGACCTCTACCAGGCGCTGGTGGCCGACCTGCCCGCCGTGTGGGACATCGTGGTCGATGCCCTGACCGTGTGCGAGACCCATTTCTTCCGGCACGCCCAGCAATTCGAGGGTCTGCGCGACCACGTCCTCCAGCCGCTGATCGCCGAGCGGCGGCGGCGCGGCGACCTGAGCCTGCGCCTGTGGAGCGCGGGCTGCGCCAGCGGCGAGGAAGCCTACTCCCTGGCGATCCTGCTTCAGGAAATGCTGTCCGATTGGGCCAACTGGCGGCTGGACATCCTGGGCACGGACCTCAACCAGCACTCGCTCGACCGCGCCCAACAGGCGGTCTACCGGGACTGGTCGTTCCGGGAGGCGTTCGCCCAGCAGCGCCGCCAGCAGTATTTCCACCAGCAGGACGCCCAGTTTATCCTGCGCGAGAACGTGCGCGGCATGGTTCGCTTCCGGATTTGCAACCTGGTTGAGGACTGCACGCCGCTGTTCCCCGACGGGCGCAAGCTGGACGTGATCTTTTGCCGCAACGTGATCCTGTACTTTGGCACGAACGTCCGGCGCTGGGTCTACCAGCGCCTTTACGAGGCGCTGGCCCCCGGCGGGTACCTGATTGTGGGCCATGCCGACCCGCCGCCGCCCAATTTTACGCCCCTGGAGGCGCGCAGCTTTTCCAGCGTGACCTTCTTCCAGCGGCCGCTGACTGCCCCCCGGCGCACCTCTCCCCGCCGGCCCGACCTGGAGAAGGCGCGCGGCGCGAGTCCCGCCCCGGAAGCCGAGGCGGCCGATCCCGCCGTCTCCCCGGCGAGCGACTCGTCCGAGCCGGCGGTAGTCACCATGCAGGGGGATACGTCGGCCGCGGCGGCCGCTACGGCGGCCGAGGCACAGTACCGGCTGGGGCGCTGGCACGCGGATCGCCAGCACTGGGATCAGGCCTTGCGGCACTGCCTGGCCGCCACCCGGCTGGCGCCGACCCACCTGCTGGCGCACTACACCCTGGCCTTGATTTACCAGAGCCTGGGCCAGTCCGAGGCGGCCATCGAGGCGCTGCGCAGCACGATCTACCTGGCGCGCAACTGGGCGCTGCCCCATTTCACGGCGGCCGGGATTCACCGCAGCCTGGGCCAGCACGACCACGCCCGGCGCGAGCTGCGCAACGTGATCCTGCTGACCAACCGCATGACTCCGGACGCCGCGATCGATGGCGGCGACGGCCTGACGGCAGCCCGGCTGCATTCGGCGGCGGAGCGCCAGCTTCAGGACATGATCGGGCAGGACGAATCGGGCCGCCCTGGCTGATCCGATTTCCCGTCCAGACTGCCGATTTTCCCTCCCTCAAAAATGCGTATACTTGAAAGGGGCGGTGGGTGAGTGGTTCCTGGGGAGCCGGCTCGCCGGCCTGCCTCTACTGGCGACTGATAACCAATCACTGATAACCATTTTCCATGAAAATCGGGGATCAACTCGGCCAATATACGATTGTCGAGCACATCGGCCGTGGGGGGATGGCCGACGTGTGGTCGGCGCACGACGAGCGCTTGCAGCGCACGGTCGCCATCAAGACGATCACGCCCAACCTGATCGACGAACGGACGCGCGCCCAGTTCGAGCACGAGGCGCGCATCATCGCCGCGCTGGAACACTCCAACATCCTGCCCATCTACGACTTCGGTGAATTCGAGCGCCAGCTCTACATCGTGATGCGCTACGTGCCCGGCGGCTCCCTGCTGGACTGGATCATCGATCGCGGCTGGCTGCCCAATGGCGAGGTGGTCCGGATCGGGGATGCCGTCTCCCAGGCGCTGGATCGCGCCCACCGGGACAAGATCGTGCATCGCGATCTCAAGCCGGCCAATGTCCTGCTGGATCGCTATGGCACCCCGTACCTGGCGGACTTTGGCCTGGCGGCGGTGATCGGCGGGATGGAGGAGGAGGGCGCCAGTTCCGGCACGCTGATGTACATGCCGCCGGAGCAGTTGTACGGCAGGCCGGTCGATCACCGGGCGGACATCTACGCTTTCGCCATCCTGGTCTTCCAGATGATTACGGGCGAGTTCCCGATGGAAGGCCAGGCGCTGTGCATCGAGCAGAGCCAGCACGGGGCCGAGCTGAATGATCCGCGCCGCTACCGGCCCGACCTGCCGGAACACATCGTGACCGTCTTGCGCATCGCGACGGCGATGGACGTCGAGGCCCGTTACGACAGCGTGCGCATCCTGATGGACGACATCCGCGCGGCGCTGCTGGGCCAGACGATCCTGACCGGGGAAATCGCGCCGCCGGAATACGGGCCGCCCCAGGAACCGCTGCCGTACCGCGCCGAGACGGCGCTGGGTGGCGGCGGTGAAGACCTGATCGTCACCCTGCGTGGCGACAGCGACGTGGGGACCGAAACCGATCGGGCGGCCGGACGCCATCTCGTGATCGACAGTGGCCTTGAGGCTGCAAGCAGCCTCGAGGTGGAAAGCGACTTGCTGGAAACGGCCGCGGTCGATTCGGCGGGGCTGGCGCGGCGTTATCTGGACGGTCAGACCGGCACGCCGCCGCCGGTTATGCCGGTCGCGCCGCCGCCCGCCGCCGAGGAGGAGGCCGGGGAGCCTTCCCCGCTGGACGAGGCCCGCCAGGTCTACGAGCGGATGGTGCGCCAGTGGCAGCGCGGCCAGGGGCGCTTCCTGACCGGGGCCACGCACTTCGCCAACGTGCACGCCTTCTACAGCGATCCGGAGGCGCACGGGCTGGAACTGAGCGAGACCGGGCGCGACGTGCTGCTGCGCGGCGCGCTGGAGCATCACTACGCGCTGGAGCACTGGCTGGCCCAGGTGCCGGACGCCAACCGGCGGCGGGCGATCTTCGTCCATGCCCTGCGCAGCGATCTGGCGTCGGCGCGCGCTCTGGCGGTGCGGCTGCTCCAGGCGGTGCCCGATGGCGACGGCGTGAATGTCGCCAACACGGCGGCCCGCCTGCTGCACGCCGAAACCAGCGTCGAGGTCCGGCGGGCGATTATCGAGCTACTGGGCGCGCGGGGGACGAGTCCGGCCGCGTGGCGCGATGTCGCGTTCAACCCGGACACCGACCTGCTGCTGGCCGAGCAGGCCCTGCGCGCCGAGACCCCGGACGTGGCCGAGCTGGCCGCGCGGGCCATCGGGCGGCTGCGCTCCCGGACGGCGATCCTGCACATCGCGGCCCAGGAAACGGCCCAGCCCGCCGAAGTGCGGGCCGCCCTGGCCTTTGCCCGCGACGAAGCCGCCGACCTGCCCGCCGAATTGCCCCTGCGCCAGCGGGCGCGGGCCTTCGGGCGGCTGACCGCGCACTACACCGGCCGCCAGATCGGACGGCTGGGGCTGCGCTTCTTCACGTCGCTGCTCGGCACCGGGATCGGGCTGGCGATCTACGTCTACTTCGCCATCAACACCGACCAGCGGACTCTGCTCCGTCTCGATTTGCTCTTCACGACGATCGCCAACGGCCAGACCTTCGGGCTGGTGGCCGGGCTGGGGCTGGCCCTGGCGGCGGCGCTGCCGTTGCGCCTGGCCGGCAGCGAGGCGGAACGATCCGACGGCGCGACCCTGTGGCGCTGGTGGGGACGGCTGCTGGCCGGGCTGCTCCTGGGCGGGCTGATCTGCACCGTGGCCTATTTGAACTTCCACTTCGTCTTCCTGCGCCTGCCCGATCCGCGCTTCCTGACCGCCCTGCAAGGCGGGCTGGGGCTGGCTCTCGGCGCGGCGATCGGCTCGACCTTCCGCTGGCCGCTGCCGGTGCGCCTGATCCTGACCGCCGCCCTGGCCTTCCTGCCGCTGTATCACACCTGCTTCGGCACCCCCGACCCGATCATCTACTTCACCGACGTGGGCGGCTGGTGCAGCGATCCGGGCAGCAGCGATATCTGGCGACTGGGGCTGCCGCTGGCGATCCTGGCCGCGCTGGGGGCTTACGGGCCTGAGATCATTGATTGGCTGCGCGAGGTCTGGCGCAAGGCGCGCTGACCCCCATCCCCGGCCCTTCCCCCCCACGTGGTGGGAAGGGAGAAGGCCGGCATCGCGTGACCTGAATCGCTTCCCGTAGGCAAGGCGGGAACAGGAGACTGTTCTGAATCGAAACCGGGGACGGTGACTGGCCGTCCCCGGTTCGTGTTGTGGGAGGGATTACTCGCTGAAGAAGGCGCTGACCCA
>JARKOQ010000026.1 GCA_029976005.1 Aggregatilineales bacterium
CGGGCGGCGAAAAAGTCGAAGTGGCGGGCGAAAGCGCCGGGGGCGGGCGCGACCGCGCCGGTCACCATGTCGTCCAGGCTCAGCCGCCCGCTGGCCGCGTCCCGCCGGACGAAGCGCCAGCGCTGCAAGGTCGCCAGGGCGCGCTCGGCGGCGTCGGTCGGCAGGTCGTCCGGGGCCAACGCCAGGGCGGCCTCGGCGTCGAACGCCCCGCGCATCACGGCCAGGCAGCCCAGGAAGGCTTCCGCCTGGGGGCCGTTGGCGGCCTGGGCGGCCATCTGGCGCACGGTCTTGCGGATCATCTCGTCCAGCGCAGCCTGCAATTCCTCGCCCTTCAGCGTCTCCAGGTCGGCCAGGATCGCGGCCATCTCGCGCTCGTGGCGCTGCCCGACCGCCCACTCGATCAGGCGCGGGTGGAGGCGGCAGGCGGCGGCCAGGGTCGCGGCCTCGGCCTCGCTCAGGGCCAGCCCTTCCACCCCGGCCGCGTCGAGCGCGATCCGGGCGGCGCTGGCGGCGTCCAGGGCCAGCGGGGCGTGCTCCTTGCGCGGGCGCAGCTCGTCCCAGGCCAGGCGCGAGGTCAGCAGGACGGGCGCGCCGCACGCGGCCAGCTCGCGCAGCAGGCCGTCGTAGGCGGCCCGCCGTTCGGAGCCGGGCGGCACGTCCTCGGCGTTGTCGATCACGACCAGCGGGCGCGGGTCGCGGGTTTGCAGGGCGGCCAGGACGGCCTCCTGGCGGGCGGTCTCTTCCAGGCCCAGGTGGGCGCGCAGTTGGTCGATCACGGCGTAGGGCTGGGAAGACTCCGTGCAGCGGTGCCAGACCGCGCCGCCGGTCTGGCTGAGCGCGATCTCGGCCGCCAGGCGCGATTTGCCCAGCCCGCCCACCCCGGTGATCTGGACGGTGTGCGGCCCCAGCAGCCCGCGCAGGGCCTCGATGTCGGCATCGCGCCCGCGCAGGGGCGTCTGGCCCAGGTAGAACAGGCGCTCGCGCATGGTCTCGGCCCCGGTCACGCGGCTGACCAGCGGGACGATCGCCGGGCCGCCGCCCGGCAGGGGCGCGCCGGTCAGGGCGGCGATCAGGCGCGCGACCCCGGCTTCGAAATCGGCGGCCAGGTCGGCGTACTGGATCAGCTTGACGTACAGCCAGATGTTTTCCGGCTTGACCGCCTCCAGCCGGGCGACGTAGATCGGCCGCCCTTTTTCGCGGGCCAGCAGGCACTCCGCCGCGCAGATGTCCGAGGCCAGGGCGGCCTCGCTCATGACCAGCAGCATAGCGTCGTGGCTGGCGATGGCGGCCCGGATCGCGCCATCCCAGGAGGGCGTGCCGGGCGCGAGTCCGCCCCGATGGTCGATCCAGGGGACGAGTCCGGCGGCTTCCATCCGTGCGGCGAGTTGATCGATCCGCGCGTCGTCCTTCGAGGCGTGGCTGATGAAAATCGTGTGGGGCATGGGCTGTCTCCGGCGGTGCGGGCGGCACAGCCTCATTATAGTCGCGCGCGGCTAATTCGCTCAAGCGGGGAACGCCAACAAAAAAGCGGGGCGCGTGATCCGCGCCCCGCCGCAGACTCCCAATCAGCAACCCGGCTAGGCCCCCAGGAACTCGTCCATGCTGGTCAGCAGGGCTTCCAGGTGTTCGGGCATGGTATCGCCCATGTGCGCGATGCGGAACGTCTCCGCCTTGATCTTGCCGTAGCCGCCGCCCAGGCTGATCTCGCGCGCCGAGAGGAAGGCTTGCAGCGCGGGGAAGTCGATCCCCCGGCTGTTGCGCACGGTGGAGACGGTCGGGCTGTGGTAGCCCGCCTCGCTGTACATCTCGAAGCCGCGGCTGGTCACCCATTCACGGGTGCGGGCGGCCATCGCCTCGTGGCGGGCGAAGCGGGCCGGATAGCCCTCCGCCTGAACGTCCTTGAACTGGCGCTCGGCGGCGTACATCAGGCTGATCGGCGGGGTGGCCGGGGTGTTGTTTTTCTCGTGGTGCTTTTCCAGGGTGACGACATCGAAATAGTAGCCGCGGAAGGGGATTTCTTTGGCGCGGGCCAGGACGCGGTCGCTGATGCAGCCGAAGGCGATCCCCGGCGGCAGGGCCAGGGCCTTTTGCGACGAGGCCAGCACGATATCCACGCCCCATTCGACCGCCTTGATCGGCACGCCCATCCAGCACGACACGGCATCGACCAGCAGCAGGGTGTCCGGGTACTGCCTGACCACCTCGGCGATCTCCGGCAGCGGGTTGAGCACGCCGGTGCTGGTTTCGTTGTAGACCACGGCCACGGCGTCGTAAGCCTTGGCCTTGAGCGCGTCGGCGACCTGCTCCGGCTTGACGGCCTGGCCCCACGGCACTTCGATCACGTCCACCTGTTTGCCGTTCTCGCGGCTGACGCCCGCCCAGCGCTCGCTGAACGCGCCGTTGACCAGGTGCAGCACGGTCTTGTCGTCGCGCACGCAGCAGCGGCTGGCGCTCTCCCAGATCCCGGAGCCGGACGAGGTGTAGATGTAGACGCGGTGGGCGTCCCCGCCGCCGAAGGATTCCTTGAGCGGGGCCTGGAGCCGGGCGTACAGATCGGCGAAGGCCTTGCTGCGATGGCCGATCATCCACGCGCCCTGGGCGTCCAGAATCTCGCGGCGCACTTCCACCGGGCCTGGGATGAACAGGTAGGGGTGATCGAATTTTTGGGACATGGCTGGATCATCTCCTCATGATTGGCCGGGCGCGAGCGGACATATCGCCCCGCGCCCCGCCGCTATCATAGCACAGGTGCCTGTAGGAACCGTTAGCACAGAAGAATCAAGTCCATTTGTGTAATCTGTCACAATCCGGCCGGCCGTCCCCGGCCGGAAAGGCCCGGCCTACGCCCTCGCCAGCCCTTCCTTGAGCTGGCTGATCGGCGGGATGGGGGTCGGGTCGACGCCGTACAGCATCCCGGCGTAGTAGCTCAGGTAATCCCCGAACTGGGTGGCGTTGACCATCTGGGCCAGGCGGCTCCCGCCGCGCGCCATGTAGCTGTCGACCATGATCGCCTGCTGGAGGTAGAGCTTCATGGTCAGCTCCGTGCGCAGGGCCACGCGCGGGTGGTCGTAGCTGGAGCGCAGGAAGAAGGCGAACAGCTTCTCCAGGCCCTTTTCCGGGTATTCCGTCCCGGCCACGCCGTTGTGATTCTGCTCCGGCAGGATGTCGAACTCGGCCCAGGCTTTGGCGTTCTCGTTGATCTGGCCCTTCCAGCGCCGGGCGACCGGGGCCATGATCCCGCCGCCGTAGATCACGCCGATCCGGTCGTAGACCTGCCCGGCGTAGCGCTTGGGGCCGTTGGTCGCGATCGGCGCGGCCGCGCCATACTCGTCCCGCCCCTGGCGCAGCAGGGCGATCGCTTCTTCCACGTCGGCGCTCAAATCCCCCGCCAGACCCAGCCGCTGGGCCAATCCAACCAGCAGGCCGAAGCTCCAGCCGAAGGCCGCGCGCGGCTGGCTGGGATACGTGAACTGCCACACGGGCAGGCCCGCCGCCCGCGCCCGTTCGGCCAGCGGGCCGCCGGTGCAGATCGCCATCAACTGCGTGCCGCGCGCGCGGGCCTGGTCGAAGGCGGAGAGGGTCTCTTCCGTGCTGCCGCTGTGGCTGCTGGCGATCACCAGCACGTCCGGCCCCTGGACGTAGGCGGGCAGGCTGTAACCCCGGTTGACCAGGATCGGGACCGGACACTGCTCTTCCACCAGGGCGGCCAGATAATCGCCGCCGATGGCGCTGCCGCCCATCCCGGTCAGGACAATCAGCCTGGCCTGCTTGAACGACTCCGGCAGGGCCGGGAAGGACTGCGCCAGCGCCCAGGCCCCTTCGAGCTGGTCGGGCAGCGCGTCGATGTGGCCGAGCATGTGCTGCGGATCAAACGCGGCAAAGCGTTCGGGTTGGTCGAGGAACATAAGCAATTCTCCATGGAAACGCACTCTATTGACCGCGCCCATTGTAGCGCAGGCCCGGCCGGGCGGCGATCCAAGAGGCCAGAGGCAGAGAGGCAGCGCCGGAGACCCGGACGTAAATGGGTGACAGGGTGTGATAGAATGCGGCGCGAGCCAGAGGAGGAAAGCCGGCAGGAGGGAGGAGGGGTGGTCACAGGGTGAGACGTATCTGAGCGGTCCCAGTCGACCCTATGGCCGTGCCGATCCGGGTGTATGCCCCTGGCGAGAAAACCCGGACCCAGCCGGTGTGGCTCGCCCAGGTTCGGATTGCAGGGGCAGTCGAAGAACCGTGGGTGTTGCTCACCGATTGGCCGGTGGCGACCGAAGCGGAGGCCCCGCGCATCCTTCGCGCCTACTGCCGCCGTTGGTCGGTGGAAGACACCTTCAAGTTCGTCAAAACCTGCTGCGGAGCCGAAGAGGTCCAATGCCGCATCTGGAAGCCATCCGGCGGCTGGCGGCCTATGCCTGGGTCGCGGCCGGCATTCTCTTTCACCTCGGCCTGAGCCTCGACACGACCGAGGTCCGGCCCGCCTGGGCGGCTGGGAGGAACGCGCCCATCGCCCGCCGGGCAAGCTCATCCTCACCCGTGGCTTGCGTCCCTTTTCGAACATGAGGCTACGTCCGGGTCTCAGGGAGAGTGGGGTGCTTTCTCACCGACATCTCATTTGCGGACGTGCTCGACCAGGTATAATGAGGTCGCGAATAAATTGATAAAACATGTGTTTAATATCGTAATATGGCGGCCAATTTCTCGATACAGGGTACTGGTTGGGTGTGGCTCACAATGAGGAGTGGTTGAGATGAACCGTAGGACGTTGCTGATAGGGGTTGGGGTGGTCGTGGTTCTGGCGATTGCCGCCGTCGCCATATTTCTGATCTCCAGCGGCTCCGGCGAAGCCAGCGCGCCGATCAGCGCGCCGACGCTTTCCCTGACCGACGCGGCGACCGAGCCGCCCACGGCGGAAGCGATGGCGGAGCCGACCGACGCGCCTACCGATGCCCCGGCGGCGGAAGCGGCCGCGGGCGAGCGTGTCCTGTTCCGCATCGTGCCGGAGGAATCGCAGGCCAGCTTCACCCTGAACGAAGACCTGTTCAACCAGCCCAAGACCGTGGTTGGCACGACCGACCAGGTCGCCGGGGACATCATCATCGACTTCGGCGCGCCGGCCAGCTCTGAGCTGGGCACGATCCGGATCAACGTCCGCACCCTCCAGACCGACAACGACTTCCGTAACCGGGCGATTCGCGGCCAGATTCTCCAGTCCTCGCAGGACGCGTTCGAATTCGCGGAATTCACCCCGACCGCCCTCAACGGCCTGCCGGACAGCGTGGCCGTTGGCGACACGATCACCTTCGAGATCGTGGGCGACCTCAAGGTGCGCGACATCGTCCAGAGCACCACCTGGCAGGCCGAGGTCACGCTGGTCTCCGAGGACCGGCTGGAAGGCACGGCCAGCACGGTCGTGACCCGCGCCCAGTACAACCTGACCATCCCCAACGTGCCCAACGTGGCCAACGTCACCGACGAAGTGACGCTCGCCCTCCAGTTCGTGGCGACCCGCGTCGCGGAGTAAGACGGGCGGAGGCCGGGAGGCCGGAGAAAAGCGGCCTGCCGCACCGGCGGCGCGGCAGGGGCCAGAAACTCGCCGGGGCGTGCGGAAGGACGCCCAATTGGTGTCAAGTTATCCATTTTGGCGGGACACGACGCGAGGCACTGCGGGCGCGGCGGGCACGCCGGGGACTCAAGTCCCCGGCTACGGACACGAAGTCCGCTGAAGGGGACTGGGGGATTGGGCATCTTGTGAGTCCACTTTCAGTGGACTTGGTATCCCTAGCCCGCGACTTGAGTCGCGGGCGGTCCAACGGCCGCCAGCTCAAAATCAGATCGGGCATCTTATCTTGACGCATATTGGGCGTTCGGAAGGACGCCCCTTTTGCATCCTGCTCCAGAGACACGTTGTCCGGCCATTCTCTGGCCTGACCCTGTTGGCCTTCAAGTCCGCTCCCGGTGGGTGTACAATCCTTAGGGCGGCCTTGGACTTCGCCGGCCGCGCGTTTTCCCGGCCGGCCTGCGGCGCATCCCCGCTCCGGGCCGAGACGGGATCATCGCTAGCCAACATGGAGGCCGAACGCCTGTGGAAAATTTTGTACTGGTGGGTCTGGGCGGGTTCGTGGGAGCGAACCTGCGCTACTGGCTGTCCACCTGGATCGCGCGCCAGTGGGGCAGCGCTTTCCCGTGGGGTACCCTGGTGATCAACTTCAGCGGCTCGCTCCTCCTGGCCGCCTTCCTGGGCTGGTCGGCCAACCGCATCAACATCGATCCCCGCCTGCGGCTGCTGGTCGCCACCGGCTTTTTTGGCGCGTACACGACCTTTTCGACCTACGCCAACGAGAGCGTGGCGCTCTGGCAGTCCGGTAACTGGGTGGGGGCGCTGGGCAACGTGCTCGGCACCAACCTGGCCTGTCTGC
The DNA here is from genome assembly GCA_029976005.1 of Aggregatilineales bacterium. Taxonomy (GTDB): domain Bacteria; phylum Chloroflexota; class Anaerolineae; order Aggregatilineales; family Ch27; genus JARKOQ01. The sequence continues at coordinate 6,411 of JARKOQ010000026.1, forward strand.
TGGGGGTGCTGTTGGGGCTGGCCCTGGCCAGCCGCCTGTAGACGAATTGGGAAGACGAGAAAAACAGGGCGCGGATCAGACGGAAAAGGCCGGATAATGGAGATAAATCTGTGATCCATCCGTTTTTTCCGTGTCCAGGGTTTTTGTTCCCCCGGATAGAAGGAGGTCGTCAATGCTCACTTCAGGCCCCGGTAAACGGCTGATGCTGTATCTCGGCGAAAGCGATTCGTGGCGCGGCGGCTCGCTTTACATGAGCATCCTGGAGACCCTGCGGGCGAGCGGGATCGCCGGGGCGACCGTGACGCGCGGCCTGGCCGGATTCGGCGCGCACAGCCGGATTCGCACCAATACCATCGAAGTCCTGTCGCTCGACCTGCCCATCGTCATCACCGTGATCGACACCCCGGCCAACATCGAACGGGCCGTGTCGCTGGTCAAGCCGATGGTGCGCGAAGGGCTGATCACGCTCGACGACGTGGACATCATCAAATACTCGCACCGCGAACTGCACCCCCTGCCCGCCGACCGCCCGGTGGCGGAGTTCATGACCCGCCAGCCCGTGACTGTCGGCCCGGAGACCCCGGTCGTCCAGGTCGTGGAGCTGCTGCTGGGCAAGCTTTACCGGGCGTTGCCGGTGGTCGACGCGCGGAATCACGTGCTGGGGATCATCACCAACGCCGACCTGCTGGAAAAGGGCGGGCTGCTGGCCCGGATCGAGGTCGGGCAGCGCCTTGGCCCGGACGAGCTGCGCGGGTTGTTGGCCCAGGTGCAGGCGGACAAGGTCGCCGGGCAGATCATGTCCAGCCCGGTGGTGACCGTGCGCGCCGACGATGCCCTGGGGCATGTGGTCCAGCTCATGCTCGACCGGAGCTTCAAGCGCTTCCCGGTGGTGGATAACCAGGATCGCCTGATCGGCATGATCAGCCGCCTGGACATCTTGCGCGCGGTCGCCCGGCTGGGGGGCCGCCCGCCGGAGGCCCCTCCGCCGGAGGCGCGTCTCGCAGAAGCGCGGGAAGCTCCCCGCACCGGCCAGACCATCGCCGACATCGTCTTTCCGGTCATGCCGCACGTGTACGTCAACGACGACCTGGTCGACGTGCTGGAACAGATGCTCGCCCATGACAGCCGCTGGGTGGTCGTGCTGGACGAGCAGGGCTACGCGGCCGGGATCATCACCGAGAGCGACGTCGTGGCGCGGGTGAAGCCGGAAATCCGCCCGAACGTCCTGCGCACCATCGCCGAAAAAGTCCTGGGGACCGGCCCGCTGCGCGGCATGGTCACGGCGCGCGATCTGATGTCCGAGCAGGTGCTCTCCGCGCCGGAGTCGACGGGCGTGGCCGAGGCTATCGCCCTGATGCTCCAGCAGGGCCGCAAGCGCCTGGTGGTGGTCGATTCCGGGAACAAACCGATCGGGATCGTCGACCGGCAAATCCTGCTGGCCGCCAGCCTGGGGGAGGAGTAGACAGTAGTCAGTCGGCAGTAGACAGCCAAGACAAAAGGCGGGTGTGCCATGCCGTTTTTTCCGGCCTCTGGTCTCCTGGCCTCTGGTCTCCCAGCTAACGCGGCAGGTCGTCCGGGCGGAAGCCGAGCGGTAGCAGGTCGGCCAGCGGCCCTTCGTGGGTGATCCGCCCGTCGGTATCGGCCATGATCACGGTCAGCGCCGGGCTGAACTCGAACAACGTCTGGCGGCAGATGCCGCACGGCGAACCGCCGTTGACGGTCACGATGGCGATCGCCTCAAAGCGCCGCGCGCCCTCGCTGACCGCCTTGACCACGGCGGTGCGCTCGGCGCAGACCGTCGCGCCGTAGGTCACGTTTTCCACGTTGCAGCCGGTGTAGATCGTGCCATCCTCGGCCAGCAGGGCCGCGCCGACCTGGTAGTGCGAATACGGCGCGTAGGCCTTCAGGCGGGCCTCCTGAGCGATCGCGATCAGCCGCCGGCGCAGTTCCTCGGTGAGAGCCATCCCATCCATCCCTCGTAAGCGATCGTGGCTTGCCCCCAGGCGGGGGAGGGATCATTGTAGCGCCTCGCGGGGCCGGACACAAAAAACATAAAGCCATCTCACCGCAGAGAACGCAAAGAACGCAGAGAAAAGCGACAATCAGGAAAATTTGCACCACTGAAGCCGCGAATCGAAAACTGGTGAACTGGTTTGCCCTCTGTGCCCTTCGTGTCCTCTGTGGTGCGATGTCTTTTGCGATTTGATGCGATTGCCCTGGACACACCTCACTGCAAAACTGGTCATGCTGCTGGCAGCGTCGAAGCGGCAAGCGTCCAAGTGCAAGACAAAAAAGCCAGAGGCCGGGTGGGTGCCCAGCCTCTGGCTTCTGTTTTTCGCTTGCCGCTTCGACGCCTGGACGCTGGCTTTTATTCCTCGTCGGGGTTGGGCAGCAGGCCCTGCTTCTGGAGCGACGTGCGCATGTCGGCCAGCAGCTTCTCGGTGCTGGCCGTCGCGGCGGGGACGATCTCCCCGAAGAACTTGCCGATGTCCTCGCGCTTGAGATCGTTCATGCGCCCGTTGAAGATGTCGAAGACTTCTTTATGGGTCTTGCCGGCGTAGTTCTCCCCGCTCAGGGTGACGAAATCCCAGAATTCCATCTGGTAGCGCTCGGAGAGCACGCGGTAGTGCCGCCAGCGCTCGTCCGGGCGGCGGAACTGGTGGACGGCCGTGATCACCGCCACGAAGATGCCGGACAGGCTGGCCGCGATGCGCAGCTCCTGGGTATCGAACTGGATGAAGACCGGGATCAGCACGCCCAGGATGATCTGCCACCAGCGGATCAGCTCGTTGGCGTTGCGCTCGCGGGTCGCCCGGCTCTCCACCCACTGCATCTGGGAGAACCAGTTCTCGGCCAGCACTTTGGATTGGAGCTGGTCCAGGGGCAGGAGGTTGCCGATCTCCTCGAATTTCTTGAACAGGCGCTGGTTGTAGGCTTCGTCGGCGCTGGAGGTCTGCACCACCGACGGCAGCAGCTCCGGCGGGGTGTTGATGAACAGCAGCAGCGTGGCGCGCACCATCCGGGCCAGCGCCCGGATGATTTCCCAGAAGAACACCAGAATCCCCTTCACCAGGCTCCAGACTGTCTGGAGCGCGTTCTGATTGTTCCGCGGAGCCTCGTTTTGAGTCGACATACGTGCGTTTTCCTTCGGTAGGAGGAGCCAGGTTAAGACCAGCACCGGTCTTGGACTAGCCGAGCGCGCGCTGCAATTCCCCCGCCTTGAGGACCAGCCCGCGCTGCAAACTGGGGCTGTGCGCCAGGGCCGCCGCCAGCCCGTCCTGCGCGATCCGGGTAATGTACGGCCAGGCAGCGTTCAGGAAGGCATGGGTGGCCGTGCGGCCCACCACGCCGGGCATGTTCACCACGCAGTAATGGATCACCCCTTCCGCCTCGAAGATCGGGTTGTCGTGCGGCATCGGCCGGCTGGTTTCCACACAGCCGCCCTGGTCGATGCTCAGGTCGATGATCAGCGATCCGGGGCGCATGGAGCGCACCATCTCGCGGGTGATGATGATCGGGGCGCGCTGGCCCGGAATCTGCACCGCCCCCACCAGCACGTCCGCGAACCTGCACACCCGCGCCAGGTTGAAATCGTGCGAGATCATGGTCGTCACCTGGCCGCCAAAGCGCTCGTGGGCGACTTGCAGGGCGCGCAGGTCGCGGTCCAGCAGGATGACCCGCGCTCCGACGCGCAGCAGGGCCTGGACGGCGTGAGTCCCCACCACGCCCGCGCCGACGATCACCACGTCGGCGGGCGGCACGCCCGCGATCCCGCCCAGCAAGATGCCCTTGCCGCCCTTGTCGTTCTGGAGGTACTGGGCCGCGATCTGGGCGACCATCTTGCCGCCGATCTGGCTGAGGGGGTAGAGCACCGGCTGCCGCCCATCCTCCTCCTGGATCAGCTCGTAGGCGATGGCCGTGATCTTGCGGCTCTGCAGGGCTTGCAGCGGTCCGCTGGACGTTGCGAACAGCATCATCAGGGACAGCAGAGTCTGTCCCTCGGCCATCCAGCCGATCTCCTCCACGTTCGGGCGCAGCACCTTGAGCAGCAGGTCGGCGCGGCGGAAGACCTCCTCGTGCGCGTAGGAGATGCGCGCCCCGGCCTGCTCGTACTCGTGATCCGTGAAGCCGCTGCCCAGCCCGGCCCCGCGCTCCACGTAACACTGGTGGCCCCAGCGCGTCAGGAGCGACACGCCCACCGGCGTCATTCCGACGCGGTACTCGAACGGCTCGGTTTCCTTGGGGATGCCTATCACCAGACCCATCGGAGCGCCTCCTGAAAAACGGTGATTAGTGATCAGTTTTCAGTTTTTGGTAAAAGCTCAGGCGCTGATCGGGGCGATCAACGCCAGCAAAAGCGGGTGTGTGTCTCGCGCCGCCGTCTTCGCCGCTTCATGCCTGGCGCTTGCTCCGCCGGGCGGTGAAGTTGACCCTTATCATACACTTTTTCGGTCGGATCGGCACAGGCGGGGGAACGCGCCCCGCGTGACAGACCTGGGGCTGAGCCACGCCGTGTGCCTTGACTGAAAACTGAGAACTGATCACTGAGAACCGTCTTCCAACGATCGCAGGGACACGGGGGAGGCGTGTCCCTGCGGGGGAGGGCCATGCTGGCACGACCAACGGGAATCGGGTGACCTGCGTTAGAAACCCTCGTCTGCCGCGCGGGCATAGAGGTGCGCGTGGGTGGGGGAGATCGGGTAGCGGCGTCCGGCGAGGTTGCGGAGGTGGGCCTGCTCGTGGCTCAGGGCCGGTTGAGCGACGGCCGCCTCCGGCGCGCCCATCAGCAGGCGACCAATCCAGATCGCCAGGCGCTGCCAGCCAGTCAGGAGGGGGCGGGGAGAAGAAACAGCCAGCATGGCGTGTGGTTGCTCCTTTCCATAGAACAAAAGTTCGATCACTGACCTCAGAATAACATAGAACATTTGTTCAGTCAACACCCTGGCCCGCTTTTCAGGTACGGATTTGGTTAGAACTGGTGACGGATCGAACTACAACTTCCCCCGGATTCTGGCGTATAGTGGATGATTAGAGCCTGGGCCGCCGCGCGCCTGGGGGTGGCAGTGGGGATGGCACATCGCCGCATGATCGCATCGACCTCAATCGAATCCGGCGCACCGGCGGCTTCCGTGCGGCCGGGGCGCGAGCTGCTGATTTTTGGCGGGCTGGCTTTCGTGATCTCGTGGGGCATCTGGGGCGGGAGCGCCCTGATCGCCCCCGGCGATCCGGCGGTGACCAGCCTGGCCGGGCTGGCCGGATCGTTCGGCCCGGCCCTGGCGGCCCTGATCCAGACCGCGCGCGCCCCCGGCCAGCGGACCCGGATCGCGCCCCGGACGCTGGGAGTATTCGTCCTGGCCGCGCTCGGCTTGAGCCTGTTGATGGCCCACGCGATCGGCGGGGCGGCGCTCGGTCCGGCCGGGATCGGCTTGGCCGGGCTGACCGTGTGCCTGGCGGCCGGGGTGCTCGCCAGCCCGGCCCTGGAGGGCGATCTGCCGCGCGTCTTTGCCCGCCGGATCGCGGCCTGGCGGATCGGCCCGGTCTGGTACGCCGCCGCGCTGCTGGCGGCTCCGGCCGTGCTCGGCCTGAGCATGCTGGCCGCCCACCTGGCCGGATCGCCCACCCCGGCCCAGTCCGACCTGCTGGCCGCCGGGTGGCCCGCCCTGGCCGGCGCGCTGCTGACTTCGGCCCTGTTCGGCGGGCCGCTTGGGGAGGAACCCGGCTGGCGCGGTTACGCCCTGCCGCGCCTCCAGCAGCGCTTCAGTCCGCTGGTCGCCAGCCTGATTCTGTCCGCCATCTGGGCCGCCTGGCACGCGCCGCTGCATATTGTGGGCTTCTATCCCGGCGGGCTGGGTGGGTTGGCGGCGCGCTTCGTATGGACCGTGCCGGTCACGCTGTTCCTGACCTGGCTTTACAACGGCACGCAGGGCAATCTTCTGTTGTGCATTCTCGCCCACGCCTCGATCAACTTCAGCACGGCCGCGCTGCCCGTGACCGGCTGGAGCGCGATCGGTCTGGCGATCGCGCTGCTGCTGGCCGTGATCGGGGGCCGGATGTGGCGGCCGCTGAACGCGCCCGCCGGGGCCGTCCCGGCGTCTGGCGAGCCATCCCGTTCTTCATCGTATGACTGAGTGAGGGTAAACCTGATGGACGTGCTTCTTGCCGGAGCCACCTGGCTCCACCTGCTGGCGACCGTGGTCCTGATCGGGCAGTACGTGCTGCTGGCCCTCATCTACTATCCGCTGCTGCGCAGCCGGATCAAGGCCGCCGAGCTGGGCGGCGTGATGGAAGAGCTTGGCACGCGCATGCGGGGCTGGATCGGCCTTTCGGTGCTGATCTTCATCCTGACCGGCATCTACCTGACGCTGCGCGATCCGGCTTACCTGGGCGTGGGCAACTTCGGCAACGCCTGGTCGATCCTGATGCTGATCAAGCACATTCTGGTGCTGGCCTTCATCGGGGTTGGCATCTACACCGAGCGCGCCCTGGTCGGCAAGGTGGCGGAGAGCAAGGGCAGCCCCGACTCGGTCACCCGCCTGGAGACCGCCTTCGCCATCCTGGCGATCCTGGGCGTGGCGATCCTGCTCATGACCGCCCTGGCCGGGGCGCTCTAGGCGAGTTGGTTGGCTTGAAATACGAGGGACGGCCGCCGGGCCGTCCCTCGCTGATTCGGTTCCCCGGCGCGCGGCCGGGTCAGTCCCCGGCCAGCGGGATCAGGGTGATGGGCAGGCTGGCTTCGACGGCCCAGGTGAGCGTGGTCGCGTCCTGGGGCGGGACGGCCAGCAGGATCGTTCCCTCGCCCAGCCCGACCACGGTCGCGCCTTCGATCACCCGCCGGGTGGCTACCCGCAGAGTCGCCGCGCCCGTCCCCGCGTCGAACAGGCCGATCCGGTCGACCAGGCGCAGGAACGCGGTCTGGGCCACGTCTTCGGCCAGCGGCCGGTCGCGGGTAACCAGGTAGGCGGCCCGCACCGCCGCGACGTAGTGCAGGTCGACCAGGCCGTCCAGCCCGGCCAGATCGCCCTGCTTCAAGCGAGCCACCGCCTCCCGTTCGTCCATCCGCGCCCCTTGCCTGACCGTGCCCCTCCGCGTGGAGGGTTCTACCGTATCGTATCCAGGCGCGGGGCGAAGGGTTGGCTTTTGGCTGTTGGCTATTGGCTTTTAGCTGTTGGCTCTTGGCTAAAAGCCAAAGCCAGGAGCCAACCGCCGCCTTTTTACGTCCTCAGCCAGCGCCACAGGCGCGGGCCGACCAGCACGGCCGCCACCGTCGCCGCCACGATCAGCGGCCGCCGGAAGCTGACCGGCTTCGTCGGCGCGTAGCGCTCCAGCCGGGCGTCGAGCAGCATCCGCCGCCAGTCGGGGATCAGCGCCCGGTCGGGCAGGCTGTAATGCGCCCGCCACAGGGCGCGGTAAGCGGTTTCCTCGGCTTCCCAACGGGCATCGTCCCAGCCCAGCTCCGGCTGGCAGATGGCCCGGACGCGATCCATGATCCGCGCCCCGCCTTCCGGCAGGAGCAGCCCCAGCCGCACCCGGCGCAGCAGCAGGTCGTCCAGGTGGACGACGCCTTCGTCCCGGGCCGCCCAGCGCAGCTCCGCCCACAGAGCCTGCGTGCCGGGGATCGGGGCCAGTTCGCCCGGTTGGGCGGCCGTCACCAGGGCCGGGGCGTCCGCCCCGTAACGGCCCAGCAGACGCCGCCGGGTCGCCATGTCCAGCCAGAGCGCCCCATCCGTGACGGGCAACGCCACGTCGACCGCGTCCAGGACCGGCACGTGGCGCTGGAACTTGGGCATGTCCGGCAGCCGGTCACGCACGGCGCGCAGCGCGTCCAGGGCGATCACGCGGAAGGTGGTCAGCTTGCCGCCGGTCACGGTCAGCAGCCCGTTCTCCTGCCAGACCACGTGCTCGCGCGATTCCTTGGACGGGTCGGCCTTGCCGGAGCCGATCACCGGCCGTACCCCGGCATAGGAGGCGATCACGTCGTCCAGGCTCAATCCCCGGCCGGGATACTGGTGCTCGACGGCGGCCATCAGGTAGGCCACCTCCTGCGGGCTGATGCCCGGCTCCCGGTCAAGCGCGTCGTCGTGGTCGAGGTCGGTCGTGCCCACCAGGGCTGCGCCTTCCCAGGGGAAGATGAACACCGGGCGGCGGTCAACCGGATGCAGGAAGCTGATCGCCTGGGCGACCGGCAGCCGCCACAGCGGGAAGATCAGGTGGCTGCCACGCAGGGGCCGGATGCGCGCCTCGCCGCCGACCTGGGTGCGCAGGTGGTCGGCCCAGGCCCCGGTGGCGCTGATCACCGCCCGCGCCCGGACTTCGGCCGCGCGCCCGGTGAGACCATCCACCAGCCGCGCGCCGATGACCTGTCCCGCTTCGTCCAGCAGCACGTCCTGGGCGGTCACGTAGTTGATCGCCACGCCCCCGGCCCGCACCGCCTCGCGGATCACGCGCAGAGTCAGGCGGGCGTCGTCGGTCTGGGCGTCGCCGTAGCGGAAGCCGCCCTGCAAGCCCTCGGTGGTGATGTGCGGGGCCAGCATCTGGAATTCCTGGGCGCTGAAGCGGCGGTGGGTCCACTGGAGGGCCATCAGGTCGTACAGGGAGAGGCCCGCCCGGTAGGTCCACTTGCCGGGATGGTCGCCCCGGTGGGTCGCCATCAGGAAGCCCAGCGGGTCGATCAGGCCGGGGCCGTCCTCCAGCAGGTGCTCGCGCTCCCGGACGGAAGCCAGGGTCAGGCCCAACTTGCCCTGGGCCAGGTAGCGCAGCCCGCCGTGGACGAGCTTCGACGAACGGCTGGAGGTGCCCCAAGCGAAGTCACGCTGCTCCACCAGCAGGATGCGCAGACCCAGCCGGGCCGCCTCCCGCAGGATGCCCGCCCCGGTGATCCCCCCGCCGATGACGAGGATGTCCCACTCGGTGTCCAGTTGATTCCAGATGGCGTCACGCCAGTTTGTAGTCCACATAAGCAGTTCTCAGTTGACAGTAGACAGTCGTCAGTCAAGCATTCAGCTAGAAACCTCTCGAATGGGCCGGTGAACAACGGCCCGATTGCGTGCCGCTCACCTTCCCCTCTCCGCGTGCGGAAACATAAACACGAAGCGCCCAACACCGGGTCCAGGGGGAGAGTTCCCCTCTTCGCCCACCTGCATTGATTTGCGCCTCAATGCGCCCTCCGGCCGCTTTTCCCTTCGACGCTTGCCGCTTCGACGCTATTCTCCGGCCTCGGCGCAGCAAAGCTGCGCGGCCTCTATTCCACCAGCTTGCCGGGGTTCATGATCCCGGCCGGGTCGAAGTACTCGCAGACGGCCCGGATCGCGCCCAGGCCCAGCGCGCCCTTCTCGGCCTCCAGGTAGGGCGCGTGATCGACCCCCACACCGTGCTGGTGAGTGATCGTGCCGCCCTGGGCGACCACCGCCTGGCTGGCCCGCGCCTTGAGAAGCTGCCAGCGGCGCAGAGTCTCGTCCGGGTCATCCGCCAGCCGGAACAAATAGCTGACGTAGATGCTCGACCCGTACGGGTAGACGTGCGACAGGTGGGTGAAGACGTGAATACGCTCGCCCGTCTCGGCGATCGCGCCATTCAGGGCGCTTTCGATGGCTTCGATCATGGCCGGGACGCGCTCCCAGGCGACGGCCGTCTCCAGCGTGTCGATGGCTACTCCGGCCTCCCACAGCGTGTTGCGCAGGTAGGGCGTGCGGAAGCGGCCCTTGTGCCACTGCTTGCCAAACGTCCCGCCGACGTGCACCCCGCCGTGGGCCTTGGTCAGGCTCAGGGCCTCCTTGATCGCCGTCCGGCCCAGAGCCTTGCTGCCGGTATAGCCCAGGATCAACATGCACTTGCCGTTTTTCAGGCCGCGCAGGGCCAGCAAATTCTCCAGGGCGCCGATCAGGCGGGCGTGCCCGGCCAGGGCCAGGGTCGTGGCCGTCTCGACCGGGGTGCTCAGGCGCAGCATGCACAGCGGCAGCCGGGCCTGGACGATCGCGCGCACGGCCGCCATCCCACTCTCGAAATCCGGGAAGAACACGGCCCGGAACGTTTCGCGCGCCGGCAGGGGCGTGGCGCGGACCGTAGCCGACGTGATCACCCCCAGCCGCCCCTCCGAACCGAGCACGATCTCGCGCAGGTCCGGCCCGGCGGCCGAGGCCGGGAAGGACGGCACGTCCAGCGTCCCGGCGGGCGTCTCGATCACACCCCCGGCGAACAGGCGCTCGATCCGGCCGTAATACAGCGACTGCTGGCCGCTGGAGCGGGTCGCGATCCAGCCGCCCAGGGTGGACAGCTCCCACGACTGCGGGAAGTGGCCCAGGGTCATCCCGCGCGCGCGGAGCTGGGCTTCCAGGTCCGGGCCGCTGACGCCCGCGCCGAAGGTCGCCAGCCCGCTGGCCTCGTCGAAGCGTTCCAGGCGGTTGAGGCGGGCCAGGCTGACGGTCAGGACGGGCGCGTCGCCGGGCGACGGGTTGATGTGGCCGGCCACGCTCGTCCCGCCGCCGTAGGGGATCAGGCGCGTCCCGGTCGCGGCGGCGTAGCGGATCAGGTCGCGCACCTCGGCGCTGCTGGCCGGGAATGCGACTCCGTCCGGGAAGACCCCGATCCGGCCCGTGCGCAGGGCCAGCCAGTCGGGCAGGCTCTGGCCGCGGGCGTGCATCAGGCGCGGCAGCGCCCCGGTTTCGATCAGCGGATGGGCGGGCAGGCGTGAAAGTGGCACGGCGGCCAGCACGTCTTCCAGCCCGGCGTCGCGGGGCGGCGTGGCCGGGCCAATCGCTTCTTCCACGAAGCGCCGCGCCCCACCCGGCAGCGGGTAATCCCTGGCCTCCTCGCCCCAACCGTTCCAGCGTCTCATGGCTCATCCTCCCCGGCAGCAGCCTGCCAGAGGTCAATGCTCTCCTGCATCACCGCGCGCGCGATCGATTCGGCGGCGGATGCATCATCCCGCGAGGCCGCCCCGGCCAGGGCGGCGTAATAGGCGCGCGACGACTGGCGCGCTTCGGCGCGGCTGAAGTAGGTCTGGGCCAGCGTCTCGTAGAACCCGGCGAAGCCGTTCAGGATCAGGGCATAGACCGGGTTGCCGGAGGCGACTGTCAGCCCGCGTTGCAGCGCCCAGTCGAAGGAGGCATAGGCGGCGGCGTTGTCCGGCAGCGCCGCCCACCCGGCCAGCAGGTCGAGCACCGCCCGGCCGGAACGCGCCACGGCCAGCCGGGTATAGGACGGGGCCATGTCCAGCCGGACGCGCAGCAGGTCGCCGACGAACCCCGGCGGCAGGCGGCGGCTGTAGCGCACGATCCCGCTGATCACGTTCAGCCCGCCGTGCCACCAGAAGTCGTTGACCTCGGTCGGCTTGCCCTGGCGGATGGTCAGCCAGCCGTCGCGGGCCAGGCGCTGCAGGGCCTCGCGCAGCGTCGGCCGGGTGACGCCCAGTTGGGCGGCCAGCTCGCGCTCGGCGGGCAGGGTCGCGCCGGGCGGGAATTCGCCGTCGAGGATGGCCGTGATCAGGGCTTCTTCGGCGTGGTTGTTGGGGCGCTGCGGGGCGGAATGGTTCATGCCAACTCCTGAGTAGGTCACTGGTCAGTGGTCTGACCAGTTCCAGTATGGCACGGAATCAAAGGGGGAGTCAAGGCAAGAACATGTTAAATGTCAGGCACTGCACGGCCGGGGGCGCTCAGAATCCCGGCGGGCGCTGGAAGGGGCCGGTCACTTCCGCGATGGCCCTGGCGATTGCCAGCAGGCGCGATTCGCCCCAGCGCTTGCCCGCGAGCTGCACCCCGATCGGCAGGCCGTCGCCGCTGCGGGCATAGGGCAGCACGATCGCCGGCTGGCCGGTGTAGTTGAAGATCTTGCAGTGGGCGTTGGCCATCCAGTAGGGGACCTCGTGCCCGTCGATCGCCAGCGGCGTGTTGGTGGGGCAGTGCGGGAAGGCGGTCGTCATCGAGGCCGGGCACAGGATCGCGTCCCATTTCGTAAAGAACTCCTCCCAGCCGACGATGAACCGGTCGCGGCGCTGGAGGGCCTCGAAATACCGCGCCAGGGGGATGTCCGCCGCGCCGCCTTCCGGGGGGAAGACATCGGCCGCCATGTTGTCCGGCTCGCTGAGCCGGGAGCGGGTGTAATCCAGGGCCGGGAGGGGCGGGGTCGCCAGGACCTTGCACAGCGGGCGGAGCTGGTCGGCCAGCCGTTCCACGGCCGCCCGGATTTCCGCCCCGACCGGGAAGCCGGGAAAGGTCGGCGCGACCGCCAGCCGGACGTCCTTCAGGCTCAGCGCGGGTACGTCCTCGACCGGCACGGGTGGCGCTTCGGTATCACGCCCGTCCGGCCCGGCGATGATCCGGTAGATCAGGGCCAGGTCGTCCACGTCGCGGGCCATCGGGCCGATCCCGTTCATGAAGCGGTAGGTGCGCGGCCGGTCCGGCAGGCCGGGGATGTGCCCGCTGCCGGGCACGCGGTGCTCGGTGGGCTTGAGGCCGAACGTGCCGCAGAAGTGGGAGGGAATCCGGATCGAGCCGCCCACGTCGCTGCCGATCTCGAAGGGGATCAAACCCGCCGCCAGGGCGGCCGCCGCCCCGCCGCTGGAGCCGCCCGGCGTGCGGGCCGGGTTCCAGGGGTTATCGGTGCGGCCGAAGATCGGGTTGGTGGACTGGATATCGCTCAACAGGACGGAGACGTTGGTCTTGCCAAGCAGGATGCCGCCCGCGGCCTGGAGCCGGGCAGCGACCGTGCTGTCCTCGGTGGGGACGTAATCGGCCAGGGGTTGGTACCCGGCCGTGGTGCGCATCCCGGCCGTGGCGAAGCAGTCCTTGAGCGTGAACGGCACGCCGTGCAGCGGCCCCCACACCTCGCCGCGCGCCAGGGCCGCGTCGGCCGCGCGGGCGCGCTCCATCGCCCGATCCGCGTCCAGGGTGATGATGGCGTTCAGGGCGGGATTGTGGCGCGCGATCTGGGCCAGGTGCGCGTCGAGGACTTCGGCGGCCGAAATCTCGCCGGCCTGGATCGCGGCGGCGAGGCGGATTGTGCTGGCAAAGACAGGCTCCATCGGGTGCGCTCCCTCGTGCATGTGAGCAATCGAATCCTCCTCATTGTAATCCAGCGGCGGACTCGCGCACGTCCTCCGAAAGCAGAAACAGGACGAACCGCCAAAACGCCAGGAACGCCAAGGAAGCCACAAAGGCAGATCTGATGCGAACGATAGCGTAATCCGTGGCTGGTCTGTCGCTTTTCGCCTGGACGCTTGCCGCTTCGACGCTCCCGGCGTTATGCTGGGGCAAGTCTGACTGACTTCCGCAATTGCCCCAGGAGCGAATCCGTATGGCCCAACCTGCCGTTTCCTCCGACCGGCCGCGCCCGGTCTGGCGGCTGCTGCCACGCAACGTGTGGATCGTGACCGCCACCAGTTTCCTGACCGATGTTTCCAGCGAGATGCTGTTCAACCTGCTGCCGCTTTTCCTGGCCAACGTGCTGGGGATCAAACCGGCCGTGATCGGCCTGATCGAAGGCATTGCGGAGACGACCGCCAGTCTGCTCAAGATTTTCTCCGGCTGGTTCTCGGACCGGCTGGGGGCGCGCAAATGGCTGACCGTGGCCGGGTACGGCCTCTCGACCCTGGTCAAGCCGTTCCTGTACGCGGTCACGTCCTGGTGGGGCGTGCTGGCCGTGCGCGTGGCCGACCGGATCGGCAAGGGCATCCGCACCGCCCCGCGCGACGCCCTGGTCGCGGACAGCATCACCCCGGAACATCGCGGCCTGGCCTTCGGCCTGCACCGCGCCGGGGATACGGCCGGGGCCGCCGTGGGCATCCTGGTGGCCCTGCTGATCGTGCTCGCCACCCAGTCCGGGACGGTGGCCCTGACCCGCGAGGCGTTCCAGATCGCGGTTCTGGTCAGCATCGTCCCGGCGCTGCTGGCCGTGATCGTACTGGCGGCCGGGGCGCGCGACGTGCCCGTGACCACCCGGCGGGCCGCGCCGAAGCTCAGCCTGCGCGGCTTCGACCGGCGTTTCTACGTCTTCCTGCTGGCGGTGGTGATCTTCACCCTGGGCAACTCGGCCGACGCCTTCCTGATCCTGCGCGCCCAGGAGCGCGGCCTGAGCACGGCCGGGGTGTTGGGCATGCTGCTGACCTTCAACGTGGTCTACGCCCTGATCGCCGGCCCGGCCGGCGCGCTCTCCGATCGGGTGGGACGGCGGCGGCTGATCATAGGCGGCTGGCTGGTCTACGGGCTGCTGTACCTGGGGTTTGCCCTGGTGGGCGAGGCCTGGCAGATGTGGGCTTTGTACGGCCTGTACGGGATTTATTACGGGGTGGTGGAAGGCAGCGCCAAGGCCCTGGTGGCCGACCTCGTCCCGGCGGAGCAGCGCGGCACGGCTTACGGGGTCTACAACGCCGCGGTGGGGATCATGGCCCTGCCGGCCAGCCTGATCGCCGGGGTGCTGTGGAGCGGCGTCGGCGGCTGGAGCGGATTCGGCCCGGCCGCGCCCTTCCTGTTCGGGGCGATCCTGGCCCTGCTGGCGACCGCAATCCTGGCCGGGGGCGTGCGCCGGAGCGCACGCGCGGCGGGGTAGGCGGCGCGGGTACGATATGTCGCACCCGCGATCAGGCCGGGTTGAATGGTCCGATCGCGGCGTTTCAATTCAACACAGATTGCACGGATTTGAGGGATGGACACGGATTCTTGAGCAGGGGCGACCGCCGGTCGCCCCTGCACTCAGGTTGCCGTCCCGGCAATCGGCGCTCAAACGGCCTGGGGCGTGCTGTAGGACGAGTCGAGCACGTTGGCGACTTCGATCAAATTGCCGTCAGGGTCATGGAAATACACCGAGGCGATCGTCCCGGCCGCGCCGATGCGCGGCACCGGTCCGGCGGTGACTTCCACCCCGCAGGCGCGCAGGTGCTCCAGCACCTCGGCCAGCGGCTTGCTCGTGAGCAGGCAGAAATCGGCCGCGCCGGGCTGCGGGGCCTGGGCACGCGGCTGGATGCTGCTCCCGGCCGGGTGCAGGTTGATCTTGTGCGGGCCGAACTCCAGCGCGGTGCGGCTGCCGTAGGTCACGGCCTGCATGCCCAGGACCTTGGTGTAGAACGCCACGCTGCGCTCCACGTCGCCGACCGTCAGGACGAGATGATCGATGTGCTGGATGTCCATAATGCCACCTCCAGGATAATCCCCTCGAATGTGTGCTTACACTCCAACCCTTCCCCTGATTAAGTTTATAGCACACTTCCGGTTTTATTGGCAGTTGACCGGGCTGTTTTCCACCTGGAGCAGCAGGCGCGCGTTGCCCGCGATCACGCGCTCCCCAAACAGGCCGGACAGGTTGACCACGATCAGGTAATCGCCCGGCGCGGTGTAGCTCACGTCGGCGTAGACCGTCACCCGGTCGCCGAAGCGAGCCGTGGCGGTCGAGACGAAAATCTGCGGCGCGCCCTCCATGGGGAAGTTCTGCGGCTGGACGTCGAAGGTGATCGCCGCCGGCCAGCCGGTATTGCGCACCTCGAACTCGCCCAGGGCCACCTGGCGCGGGCAGAAGGCCGCCAGCGGCACCGACCACACGCTGGCCGCGTCCAGCGGCAGCGCCAGCCCGTCCGCGCCAAGCGGCACCGTCTCCACCTGGGGCAGGTAGGCGCTGACCCGGCGTGGCATGGCGGCCACCGCCCGGTAAGTCACGGTCGGCGCGCCGTCGTGCTCCAGGATGCCGTACCAGCGCAGGTGGCTGCACGCGGCTTCGATCTCGTAGTCGTACATCTGCCAGTTGAGGTTCCACAGGAACATCGGCCCGACCCACGGCCAGTAGCGGTCGGCGTAGGCGAAGGCCCGCACGGTGTAATCGGCCTGCACCGCGCCGGAGACCTGCATCCACTCGAAGCCGGACAGGGCCGGGCTGCCGGTGCAGTCCAGGCCGCCCTCGGCGGGGGTGCGCAGCCAGCCAAACTCGGTCAGCCAGATCGGCTTGTCGGCGGCGTCGTATTCGTCCAGCAGGGCGCGGATGCGCTCCGTGCGGCGGAAGACCAGCTCGTTCTGATAGGGGTCGGCCTCCGGGGGCTGGTTGAAGCCGTAGGGGTGGTAGCCGAAGGCGTCGAAGTACTGGGCCGCGCCATTTTCCAGCATCTCGCGGGCGAAGTCCAGGTCGTTGATCGCCATCCGGTCGGGCGTGGTCAGGGTCGGGGCCAGCCCGGCCGAGACGACGATCACGTTCGGATCGACCGCCTTGATGATCCCGTAGGCCACGCGCAGCATCTGGACGTATTCCCAGGCGTTGGGGCCGCGCGGCCATTCCAGGGAGAGGTTCGGCTCGTTGTGAATCTCGATCGCGTCCACCCCGCGCTGGACCAGCTCGCGGGTGCGGCGCTCGACCTCGCTGCGGAAGTAAGCCCAGTCGTTCGGCCAATCGAGGTCCATCCGGTACAGGACGCGCAGGGTGGGGTAATCATCGACCTGCCCGGCGTCGTAGACCTTGACCCAGTCCATGCCCAGCCCGGTGATCGTCTCCAGTGGGGCGGGCAGGTACGGGCCGATGTGGGTGCCGTAGCCCAGGTGGGCGGGCGGCAGGGGTTGGGGCGTTTCCGTGGGGGATTGGGCCAGGGTCGCCGGTCCGGAGGCGAGCAGGATCAGCAGGCCGATCGCCAGCAGAACGAGGCAGGGATACAGGTTGCGGTGTGGGATGGACATGCCCCGCATTGTAGTCAGGGATGCCTTTGGGCGCTATTTGGGGAAAAACAGATCGAACCGCCAAAACGCCAAGAACGCCAAGGAAAGACTGGAGAGGATCAGGTTTTAGGGTTCCTCTTTGTGTTTCTTGGCGTTCTCTGCGTCTTGGCGGTTCAAGCGGTTTTGTTTTGAGAGTTGATCGCGCGAAGCTCCTCGTAGAGCGGCTGGAGGCGGACGGGAAAACGCGGATTCGAAAATGTGCGATAATCGAAAAGGTAGTCTCGCCATCACTGTGGACAGGATCAGGGATATGCCATACGCGGTCAAACGCGATGAAACTGACTCAAGTCTGGTCTGGATGCATTTCTGGGGCAATCTGACGTGGCAGGAATATCGCGCGGCCTTCGCCGCGCTCGTGGCCGAGGTGCGGGCCATCCCCGGCCGCGCGGACGCCATCCTGTTTGCGGAAACGTCGGTTCCCGAAGGGAATGCCATCCCCTACTTCCGCCAGGCGCTCAGACAACTGGCGGAGCTGGATAACCTGGGGCTGTTCGTCAGCGTCAATCCCACGGCGGGACTCGTCGCGCGGGCGATGGTGACCGCCCTGACGCGCCTGGACATCCCCAGGATCGCGGGCCGGGTGCCGTTCGTGACGACCAGGGACGATGCGCGCCACGTGATTGCCGTCGACCGCGCCAGAACGCGCCCCGTTTCGCCGGCGGACCAGTCCCTCAAAACTCCCCAACCCTGACGGCTGCGCGCCCCGTCGCCTGGACGGGAAAAGCAAGACGAACCGCCAAAACGCCAGGGAAAGACTGGAGAGGATCAGGTTTTTGGGTCCCTCTCTGCTTGTCTTGGCGTTCTCTGCGTCTTGGCGGTTCACAAGGTTTTGTTCTGTGCCCCGATCGCCCGGATTTCCTCGTAAAGCGGCTGGAGGCGGGGATACATCTTCTTGTAGACGCGCTGGTAGAGGCCCTCGTAGACCGCTTGGCGGCCTGGATCGGGCTGGAAGACATCCCCCAGGCGGGTCATGGCCCGGATCGCGCTGTCGAAGTCGCGGTGGAGACCCAGCCCGACCGCCGCGTCGATCGCCGCGCCGAGGCCCGACGTCTCGTACAGGTGCGGGCGGGCGGTCGGCAGGTTGAAGATGTCGGCGGTGAGCTGCATGGCCGCGTTGCTCTGCGACCCGCCGCCGGAGACGCGCAGCTCCGTGATCGGGATGCCCGTCCGGCGCTCGGTGCGCTCCTTGCCGTCGCGCAGGGCGTAGGCCAGCCCTTCCAGGATCGCCCGGTAGAGGTGGGCGCGGGTGTGCACGTCGCTGAAGCCGATGATCGCGCCGCGCGCCTCCGGCCCCGGCACCTTGACCCCCGGCGACCAGTAGGGTTGCAGGATCAGCCCGTCCGAGCCGGGCGGGACCCGCGCCACCAGCTCATCAAACAGAGTCTCCGGCTCGATGCCGCGTTCCTGGGCCAGATTCAGCTCGCGCTGGCCGAACTCCTGCTTGAACCAGCTTACCATCCAGTAGCCCCGGTAGATTTGCAATTCCAGGCTGTAGGCGTCCGGCACGGCCGCCGGATAGGGCGGGATAAGGGGGATGATCTCGATGTAGCGGCGGTGGGTGGTGTTGATCGTGGCGGTCGTGCCATAGCTCAGGCAGCCGATGTGCGGCTCCAGGCAGCCGGAGCCGATTACCTCGCAGGCTTTATCGGCGGCGGCGGCGATCACGGGCAGTCCGGCGGGGATGCCGGTTGCTTCGGCCGCTTCGGACGTGATCGTGCCCAGCGTCCCGGCCGGGCGGACCAGGTCGGGCAGGATGGCGGGGTCCATCGGCACGGCCTGCCACTTCCAGTCGCGCGGCCCGGCCCACTGGAGGCTTTTGTAGTCGAAGGGAAAGTAGCCCACCTGGCAACCCACCGAGTCGACCATCCGCCCGGTCAGGCGGTAGGTCAGGTAGCCGGAGAGCAGCAGGTATTTGTGCGTGCCGGCCCACACGTCCGGCTGATGGGTGCGAATCCAGTTGGCTTCGGCCTCGGCCTGGAAGTACGCCACCGTGCCGGACATCCCCACCAGCCGGAAGGCCGCGCCCCACAGCCCGCCCACGGGGGGCACGCCCTCGGTGCGGCGCTGATCCAGCCAGACGATGGCCGGGCGCAGGGGATTCCCTTGCGAATCGACGTTGATCAGGGTCGCGCGCTGGGTGGTCAGGGTCACGCCCGCGATCGCTTCCTTGGGGATGCTCGTCTGCTGCCACAGCTTGCGGCAGGCCTCGCCCAGCTTATCCCAGAAATAAAGCGGATCCTGTTCCGCCCAGCCGGGCTGAGTCGAAAAGTACGGCTCGATCGGCACGCGGGCTTTGTCCACCAGGTTGCCCGCCGCGTCGAAGATCAGGGCGCGCACGCTCTGCGTGCCGTTGTCGATCGCCAGGATGTAATCGCCTGCCATCGTTCCCTCGCTCCCATGGTGGGCCGAAGCATGCTTCGTCCAGGTGACGTGGAGGAAGCCCTCCCCCTCGATGCCACGGCTCCGGCCGGAAGCGCCTCCCGCACTTCGGGCAGAGCCGGGTATGTTGATTGTAAAGCAGACCGGCGGTTGGCTTCAACCGGGGCAGGATGCTGCCAGCGGGCGCGGCCCAGGAGGCTGTTCCAGTGGCCGGGGCGGATGAAGACGTCGGACACGGGTTTTCACCGGTTACCGCTTTGAATCTGCGCCGGTCCTGCTGTTTTCGGGTAAATCCGTGCCCTGGTTCCATTGTTTTCCCGCCTGCCGCCAAAATTTGACAAAAACACTCTGCTTAGCTAGGATAAATTCAATAAGTTAAATCTTATTTGAACTAGACTTTTTGTGCCAAAGGTGGGGAATCAGGGCAATCGCATCAAATCGCAAAAGACATCGCACCACAGAGGCCACGAAGGACACAGAAGGCAAACCAGTTCACCCACTTTCGAGTCGCGGCTTCAGTGGTGCAAATTTCCCTGATTTTCGCTTTTCTCTGCGTTTTTTCCTGGTGTTCCTGGCGTTTTGGCGGTTCATTTTGTTTTTGATGCGATTGCCCTGGGTGGGGAATCTTCCGAGGCGATTGCACCGAAAACAGCAAACCACAGAGGGCGTGGAGAACGCGGAGGAAGACCCTGGAGTCTGATTTTCTCTCCGCGTTCTTCGCGTTCTTCGCGGCGACATGCCTGGTGGTTTGCTGCAATGGAACCCTGAGAAAATATCCGAGGCCCCTACTCTTTTTTGGGGTCCTATGCTACACTCCCAGCCGTCAGCCGCCCCTGGGAGGCCCCGAACAACCCCCGGCCGGGCGCTGGCGATCGCCGCGAGTGTGTGAAAAACCGCACGAGGGCGGTTGACGCGCGTCCGCCTCTGTGTTAATCTGGCCCAAAATATCTCAATAACCGGGAGTGCACCGTGTTCGAAGACTTCCTGCCGATTTTCGTGCTGATAGGTATCTCCACGGCGCTGACGGCGTTCGTCCTGGTGATGTCGCGCCTGTTTGGCCCCTTCCGGCCCAACAAGCGCAAGCTGATGCCCTACGAAAGTGGCATGGACCCCATCGGCCCGGCCATTCGCCGCATTCCGGTCAAGTTTTATCTTGTGGCTGTGTCCTTCATCGTGTTCGACATCGAAGTCATTTTCTTCCTCCCCTGGGCAGTCGTTTACCGCCAGATGGGTCTTTACGCCCTGGCCGTGATGGGCCTCTTTACCTTCATCCTGCTGGTGGGTTACATCTATGAGTGGAAGCGTGGAGGATTGGAATGGGAGTAGGACAGCCGCAGAAGACCGGCAACGCCGGCTTTCTGGCCACCACCCTGGAAGAAATGGTCAACTGGGCGCGCACCGGGGCGATGTGGCCCCTGGGCTTTGGCCTGGCCTGCTGCGCGATCGAGATGATGAGCACCCAGGCCAGTGTCTATGACCTGTCGCGCTTCGGCATGGAGCTGATGCGCCCCAGCCCGCGCCAGGCGGACATGATCATCGTCGCCGGGCGGGTGACGCGCAAGATGGCCCCCGTCCTGCGCCGCCTGTACGACCAGATGCCCGATCCCAAATGGGTGCTGGCGATGGGCGACTGCTGCTCGTGCGGCGGGGTGTTCAATAATTACGCCGTGGTGCAGGGCGTGGACGAGATCGTGCCGGTCGATGTGTACGTGGCGGGCTGCCCGCCGCGCCCGGAACAGCTCATCCACGGCATCCTGACCCTGCACGAAAAGGTGCGCAACGAGAACTTCAGCAAGTGGCGGCGGGAAAACGCGCCGGCGCGGGTGTAACGCGCGCCGGGTGAACCTTGAAAACAACCCGGCAACGAAATCGATCCGTCACCGGTAGGGGCGCGCGAACCGCCCGGCAACGAAATCGATCCGTCATCAGTAGGGCGGTTCGCGAACCGCCCCTACTTTCAGACAGTCGACAAGGACGAGGTAGACCATGCAGCCCAGAGACCCTGTGGCGGCCGTGCGGGAAGCCTTCCCCGGCGCGGTCGTGGAGGTGGTGGAATTTCGCGGAGAGACGACCCTGGTGATCCAGACGGACCGGATTGCCGAGGTGGCGACCTTTCTGCGCGACGCGGACGGCCTGAAGTACAATTTCCTGGTGGACGTGACCGGGGTGGACTACCTGCCGGATTACCCGCGCTTTGGCGTCCTCTACCACCTCTATTCGATGCTGACCAACCGCCGGCTGGCGCTCAAGGTCCGGCTGGGCCAGGAGGACGACGAGGACGAGGCGCTGGTCGTCCCCAGCGTGACCGGGGTCTGGCCGACCGCCAACTGGCAGGAGCGCGAGGTCTTCGACATGTTCGGGATTCGTTTCGCCGGGCATCCCGACCTGCGCCGCATCCTGATGCCGGCCGACTGGGACGGCTACCCGCAGCGCCGGGATTATCCGCTCGGCTACGAGACCGTGCAGTTTTCGTTCAACTACGACGAGATTCAGAAACACAAGCCCTTTGCCAAAGAGTAGACAGTGATCAGTGGTCAGTTTTTGGTTCGTGGTCGGACGGCCGTGATTGCCAATTGGCGCTCCCTGTAGAAGCGCCAACCCAAAACTGAGAACTGATAACTGAGAACTGATCACTTTCATTTGGAGCATAGCGACCATGACTGTTGCCCCGGAAATGACCCGCTGGGAAGGCACGCTGGAGGAGCTGAAAGGGCTGGTTTCGCCCAGGGCGCTCAGCGGCGAGACCGTGCTGCTCAACATGGGCCCCCAGCATCCCAGCACCCACGGCGTGCTGCGCCTGCTGCTGGAGATGGATGGCGAGACGCTGGTGAGCATCGTGCCGGACATTGGCTACCTGCACACCGGTATCGAGAAAAACATGGAGTCCAAGCGCTACGAACAGTCGATCGTCATGACCGACCGCATGGACTACCTGGCCCCTTTCAGCAATAACCTGGTCTACTGCCTGGCTATCGAAAAGCTGACCGGTCTGGACGTGCCGGAGCGCGCCCAGATCATCCGCGTGATCATGGCCGAGCTGACCCGCCTCAACAGCCACCTGGTCTGGCTGGGGACGCACGCCATCGACATCGGCGCGATGAGCCTGCTGCTGTACTGCTTCCGCGAGCGCGAGCGCATCCTGGACCTGTTCGAGATGCTCTCCGGCCAGCGCATGATGGGCACCTATTTCCGGCCCGGCGGGGTCTGGCGCGACGTTACCGACGAGTTCCTCCCCGAGTTGGAAAAGTACCTGGCCTACCTGCCGGGCAAGATCGACGAGTACGAGGCCCTGCTGACCCGCAACCCGCTGTGGATCGACCGCACCCAGGGGGTGGGCATCGTCACCCCGGAGGACGCGATCGCCTGGGGGCTGAGCGGCCCCGTCCTGCGCGCCAGCGGCGTCAACTTCGACCTGCGCAAGGCCCAGCCGTACAGCGGCTACGAGACCTACGACTTCGACATCCCGATGGGTCTGCACGGCGACACCTACGACCGCTACCTGGTGCGCATGCAGGAAATGCGCGAAAGCATCAAGATCATCACCCAGGCCAAGGATCGTCTTAAGAAGGCGACCGGGCCGTTCCGCAGCCAGGATCGCAAGTTCGTGCCGCCGCCGCGCGCGGAGCTGGGCACCAGCATGGAAGCCGTCATCCACCACTTCAAGCTGTGGACGGAGGGCTTCAAGGCCCCCAAGGGCGAAGTCCAGGTCATGGTCGAAGGCCCGCGCGGGATCATTTCCTGCACCCTGGTCGGCGATGGCACCAACAAGCCGGCCCGCGTCCACTTCCGCACGCCGTCGTTCATCCACATCCAGGCCATCCCGCTGCTGGCTAAAGATCACCTGCTGGCCGACCTGGTGGCGATCATTGGCACGCTCGACCCCGTCCTGGGCGACTGCGACCGCTAGCGCAGCAAAGCTGCGCCGAGGCAAGAGGCAAGACTTCGTAGGGACGACCGGCGGTCGTCCCTTTTTGTTGCCGCAACGTCGGGGATCGGTTGCCGTGCTACAATGAATTCGTCGTCTGGCCGGTGAAAAGGTGCCGCATGGTTGCCACAGACAAACTGACGGCGGAAGAATTTTGGACGCGGTACGGTGATTCAGAAACGCGCTGCGAACTGCTCCGGGGGGAAGTTGTCGCAACCGTCTCGCATGGCTCCTATCACGGCGACATCGCGGCCCTGATCACCAGTTCGCTCGCTTCACACGTGCGCCAGCACCACCTGGGCCGGGTCAAGGTCGAGGCGCACTATCGCCTGGGCGAGCATACCTTGCGCGTGCCGGACGTGTCCTTCGTCTCGGCCGAACACCAGGCCTTGATCGACGATCCGACGAAGTTTGTGCCCTTCGCGCCCGACCTCGCCATCGAGATCATTTCCCCCAGCGAGACCCATACGGCCGTGCGCGACAAAATCGAGGACTACCGTGCCGCCGGGACGGCCATGATGTGGCTGGTCTATCCCAACTCTCGCGGCGTGGACGTGCACGACCTCCAGGCCGGGCGGATCGGTCACTTTGGCCCGGAGGATACCCTGGTGCTGGAGGCTGTCCTGCCCGGCTTCAGGCTGGCGCTGAAACAGATATTCCCCGACTGACGCCCGAATTCGCTCTCGAATGGCCGGCCCGTTTTTCGCGGGCCGGTTTGATTCTCCTGCCTCCCCATCCTGGCCGTTCGGCCAGCCGACAACCCGCCGTTGGACGGATGGTGCTATTTATGGATGGGGTGTATCGTATTTATCGTTGCATACAATACTTCTTGTGGTTTCAGGGGGCTTTCCTTCCATGACAACGCAGCAGCTTTCTCTGGTTTCACCCGCAATCGAACGCCTGCAATCCCGCGTCCAGGGGCGCGTCTTCGTCCCCGGCGCGGAGGGTTACGACGCCGCCCGCCAGGCCTGGAACCTGACCGTCGACCAGCGCCCGGCCCTGATCGTGGCTGCCGCCCGCGCGGCCGACATCGCCGAGGCGGTCCGCTTCGCACGTGAGGCAGGGCTGGACGTGGCCGTCCAGGCGACCGGGCACGGCCTCGTCCGTCCGGCGGACGGCGGCCTGCTGATCCTCACCGGGCAGATGACCGGGGTTGAGATCGATCCCGGCTTCCAGACGGCCCGGATCGAAGCCGGGGCCAGGTGGGGCGTGGTGCTGGAAGCGGCCCAGGCGCACGGCCTGGCCCCGCTGCTCGGCTCCTCGCCGGACGTGGGGGCGGTCGGCTATACGCTTGGCGGCGGGATCGGCTGGCTGGCGCGCAAGTACGGGCTGGCGGCCGACAGCGTGCTGAGCTTCGACGTGGTGACCGCCGCGGGCGACCTGATCCGCGCCAGCGAGGACGAGCACGCCGACCTGTTCTGGGGGCTGCGCGGCGGGGGCAGCGGCCTGGGGATCGTGGCCGCGATGGAAGTCCGCCTCTACCCGGTCACGACCGTCTACGGCGGCAACCTGGTCTACCCGGCCGGCATGGCCAGGGACGTCTTTCTGCGCTACCGGGCCTGGATCGCCAGCGCCCCGGACGAGCTGACCTCTTCGATCGTGCTGATGAACTTCCCGCCCATCCCGCAGGTGCCCGAATTCCTGCGCGGGCAGTCGGCGGTGATCGTGCGCGGGTGTTACGCCGGGCCGGTCGAGCAGGGCGCGGCCCTGGTGGACGAATGGCGCGCCTGGCGGACGCCCATGCTGGACGCCTTCGGCGAAATGCCCTTCAGCCAGGTCGCCGCGATCAGCAACGATCCGGAAGGCCCCACGAAGGGCCTGAGCACCAGCGTCTGGCTGCGCGAACTGAGCGACGAGGCCATCGACACCCTGATCCAGTACGGCGTGGGCAGCGGCCTGACCGTGATCGAAGTGCGCCACGTGGGCGGGCGCATCGCCCAGGCCAGCCCGGACCTCAACGCCTACAGCAACCGTGAGGACGCGCTCGTGCTGCAACTGATCGGCATGACGCCCACCCCGGAAGCCTGGACGGCCCTGGAGGACTACGCCGGCCGCTTCAAGCAGGCGCTCCGGCCGGTGCTGACCGGGCGCGTGTATCTCAACTTCCTGGATGGCGAGGAAAAGCGGGCGCGCACCCAGGACGCCTACACGCCGGAGGCCTTCCGCCGCTTGACGGCGCTCAAGGCCCGCTATGACCCGGAGAACCGCTTCGCCTATGGCCTGGCGATCCCGCCCGCCAAATGACGGCGACAAACCATCTCACCGCGGAGGAGGCAAAGAACGCAGAGGAAAACTCTTGAGGGTCTTTTTCCTGGCGGCGTCCTCTGCGGCTTGAATTTCGAGGCGTTGTGGTTGGGGGATTGAAGCTTGATCCGTCGATCCTGGGGTAGGATTGTGGCGTGTCTGAGCGGAGCCGTACGGCCTTCAAAGCTTGGCACGGCTTTCTATCCATGCCATCAATTACCCTGGGAGAACTCACCATGCCGATTCCTGAATCCCTGCTGGAAATCCGCGAATACACCGGGCCGGGCTATCGCCCGCTGGTCGACTTTGGCGCGTGGCGAGTCGCCATCCTGCGCTACGCCGAGGATATGCTGCCCCGCAACATCCGCAGCATGCAGCGCCACAATGAAACCGACGAGGTCTTCGTGCTGCTGCAAGGCCGCTGTCTGCTCTTCCTGGGGGAAGGCGATGACCGGATCACGCGCGTCCTGGCGGAGGATATGAAGCCGCTCAAGCTGTACAACGTCAGGCGCGGGGCCTGGCACCATCACACCCTCAGCGAGGACGCCGTGGTGCTGATCGTCGAGAACCGCGACACCACCACCGCCAATTCGGATGACTGCCCGCTGGACGAGGCCGGGTATCAGGCGTTGCAGGCCCTCGCGCCGGACTGGCTGTAAGGAGAAAGGCGCTGTTGGCTATTGGCTCTTAGCGGTTAGCCAAAAACGAAGAGCCTGGAGCCAATAGCCGCTTATGATGCTGGGCGCCCCGGCCGGATAGGGTGGAGAAAAAAGGCGCTGTTAGCCTTGAGCCAAGAGCGAACAGCCAAAAGCCAATAGCCGCTTTTAGGAGGCCATTCGATGCGCACCTACACCGTGATGGATAGCCCCGTTGGCCCGCTGCTGCTGGTGGGCAGCCCGGCCGGATTGGCCGAGATTCGCTTCACGCCGGAAGGGCGGATTCCCGCCCCGGAGCCGGGTTGGACGCACGATCCAGAAGCTTTCAAGGACGTGGTCGCCCAGCTTCGAGACTACTTCGCCGGGGAGCGCCAGGAGTTCAGCCTGACGCTTGACCCGCACGGCACGCCCTTCCAGCGGGAAGTGTGGGCCGCGCTCCAGACGATCCCCTACGGCGTGACGATCACCTACGGGGAGCTGGCCCGCCGGATCGGCAAGCCCAACGCCGTGCGGGCGGTCGGCGCGGCCAACGGCCAGAATCCGCTGCCGATCGTGATCCCCTGCCACCGTGTGATCGGCAGCGACGGCTCGCTGACCGGCTACGGCGGCGGACTGCCGATCAAGCGCGCCCTGCTCGACCTGGAGCGCCAGACGACCGGGCAGCTCGCGCTGCTATAATCCATCCTGACCGGGCGCCTGTGTAGGGACGGGTCACCGACCCGTCCGGCCACCGACCCGGCCGCCGTGTGCCAATTGCATCCCTCAGCGAGACACGCATATCGGGCGGTTCGCGAACCGCCCCTACGGGGAATCTCGCTCATCCGTCCAGCAGCGGCTGCTCGACCTCGACCAGCCAGCGGTGGAAGGGCAGCATCACCCGGCAGTGTTCGGCCAGGGCGTCGACCAGGTCCGGGCGGGTGTGTTGGGCCGGGTCGAGGGGATGCTCGGCCCACAGGCCCCGGTAGCGCAGCAGGCCGGCGCGGGGATGATCCGCCGCGAACCCGGCCGGGACGCGCTTCGACTGCTCCCCGCCGATGGCATAGCCCGCTTCCCGCAGCGCGGCCAGAACGTCCGCCAGAGCTTTGCCCGGCCGGTCGCGGGCCACGGCGGCCCGGTAGGCCTCCAGCAGGGCCGGCTCGAACTGGTAGATGCCGCAGTACGCGCCGCCGCCCTCCGGCTTGATCTCGATGTAGAAGCCGGGATGGGCGGTCTTTTTGCCGGGGCCTTCCCAGAAGAGCAGGCGCAGGACGGGGTTGTAGGGCGATTTGTCCTTGCTGAAGCGCACGTCGCGGTACAGGCGCATCAGGGAGCCGCTGCCGTTCGTGCGCAGGTCGTACTGAATCCCCGGCTGGAGCGCGCGCAGGCGCTCCCCCAGGGCGGCAACGAGCGCCACGGCGGGCGCTTCCACCAGCCGCCTGTAATCGGCCTTGCGCGGCTCGAACCAGCTCCGCTCGTTGTTGATCGCCAGCTCGGCCAGGAAGGCCAGCCCTTCCGGCGGAAAGCCGTCGAAGGTGTCGCTCATGGTCGTGTGCTCCTCGGATGATCACTCTTGCGTGAACATGCGTTCTGTATTGTAGACCCGGAACGGTAAAAGCAATAGGGCACGGATGACACGGATAAAGCACGGATTTTCACGGATCGGGCAGAAAATATCCGTGTGAATCCGTGCCCTATTGTTTTAAGCAGACTTAAACAGTCCTTAACCTCGATTTAGCCTGCCTGTGATAGGCTCTCGACTCACGTTCATCCCTGGCAGGAGA
>JARKOQ010000041.1 GCA_029976005.1 Aggregatilineales bacterium
GGCGTTCGTGGGACACGAGTTCCACCGGTACCTGGATTGCGGCGTTCTGGCCCACGGTTTCGCCCGCCTGCGATGCCCGGACTGCGGGTTTGAGCGTCTGGTGGCGTTCTCGTGCAAGGGCAGGCTGTGCCCGTCATGCTGGGCGCGCCGGGCGGCGGACACGGCCGCGGACCTGGTGGACCGGGTGCTGCCCGAGGCTCGCTACCGGCAGTGGGTACTGACCTTTCCCTGGCAGATGCGCTACCTGCTGGCGACCGACCGGGCCTTCCAGGGCCTGGTGCTGCGGACCTTCCTGCGGACGGTGGGTTCCTGGATGCGGCTGCGCGCCCGGCGCCTGGGGCTGCGCGGCGGCCAGGTCGGGGCCGTGACCTTCGTGCAACGCTTCGGGGGCATCCTGAATCTCAATCCCCACTTCCACACCCTGATGCCGGACGGGGTGTTCATGGAGGACGCCGACGCCCCGGGCAGGCAGTTGGCCTTCGTGACCTTGCCGCCGCCCTCCGATGCCGAGATCGCCACCCTGGGCCTGCGGCTGGCCACCCGGATCGGCGACCTGGCCCGGCAACGGTTCCGCCGGACCCAGGACGACCCGCCCTGGCAGGACCCCGACGAACTGCCGCTGCGCATCACCGTCGCCGAGGCGGTTCGGCCACCGGGTCCCAGGCCGCCCCGAGCCCTTCCCTGGGACGCCGCGCCGCCACCTGACGACCAGGGGTCCGGGAAGACCCCCGCCAAGGCGTTGTGCACCCGGGTCCAGGGCTTCTCGCTGCACGCCGCCCGCACCGTCGCCGCCGACGACCGGCTGGGCCTGGAGCGCCTTTGTCGCTACGGGCTGCGCGCCCCCTTTTCCCTGGACCGCCTGTCCCTGGACCCTGACGGCCGTGTCCGCTACCGCCTGCACCGACCCTGGCCCACCCCCGAGGGGCGAACCGAGATCGTCCTGGAGCCTGTCGCCTTCCTGCGGCGCCTGGCCGCCCTGCTGCCGGCGCCGTACCAGAATCTGGTCCGCTACCACGGCGTCTTCGCCAACCGGTCCCGCTTCCGCAACCGGCTGCCCGCCCCACCGGTCAGGTCCGGCGAACCCGCCTCGGCTCCTGCGACCACCACGACCCCAGTTGCCGCTCCCGCCACGACAGCCTCCCCTGCACCCACTGCTGCGCCCGATGCCCCACCACCCGAGCGCCCCCGGCGCGTTCACCTGGGCTGGGCCCAACTGCTGCGCAGGGTCCTGGACATCGATGCCCTGCAATGTCCCCGATGCCCGTCCCACCGGCCTCTGGTCGTCCTCGCCTTCCTGACCGACCCGGCGGTCGTGAGGCGGATCCTGGAACACCTGGAACTGCCCGCCAACCCGCTGCCCGTCCCGACCGCGCGGCGGATTGACTGGGAGTCCGAATGCGGCGCCGGACAGCAGCCTGCTGCATGGGACGGATGCAATGCCGACTGGGGACTCGACAGCGCGGGCGATGACGTCGGCATCCAGGACCCCGCCAGAGGGCCGCCCTGAACAGCGGCGGCACTTCGCGTTCTGCGTCAGCACCAGGACGTTACCAAGCCGCCTCGCCGCCGGCGGTTCCAGCAACGGCACTCGGCAGACTCGAAATCCGCTCCGCGGACACCTCCGCGGACACGCGGAGAAGGCATCCGTGCGCGCCCCGCCGGCTTTCGTGGCCGGATTCCCACGCGGTCCAGCCGCCAGGTGCCCCGTTTCACCTCGCCCGACCGACCCAATGCATCGGTACCGTCCGTCCGATCGCCCTCGCTATCCCCGCCGCCAGCCTGTTTCGTGAATGATGGTTCACATGGCAGGCTCCGC
>JARKOQ010000043.1 GCA_029976005.1 Aggregatilineales bacterium
CGCCGGGGGCGCGCTGGCCCAGCTCGCGATCCAGCATGAACATGCCGGCCGGGACGCCTTCCACGCGGCGCAGATCCTGCACCACGGCGTCGACATTGGCTTCTTCCTCGACCTGCTCGTCCACGAACCACTTCAGGAAGCTGTTGGTGGCGTGGTCGCTTTCCTTCAGGGCCAGGTCGACCAGCTTGTTGATCCGGCCGGTGATGTACTGCTCGTGCTCGAAGGACGCCTCGAAGGCCGCCAGGGCCGAGTCCCAGGCCTTGGGCGGCGCGTCGAGCGCGGCCAGCTCCACGCGGCCGTGGCGCTCGATGATGTAATCGTAGAACTTCATGGCATGCACGGTTTCCTCGTCCGCCTGGAGACGCATCCAGTGCGCGAAACCGGGCAGATTGGCATCCTCGAAATAGGCCGCGATCGCCAGGTACAGATACGAGGAATACATCTCGGCATTGATCTGGTCGTTGAGCGCCTTCTGCATCTTTTCACTGAGCATGCTCATTCTCCTTTGAATCGCGCCGGGAGTTACCCGGCGCGGGTCAACCGTTCAAGCAGGGACACCCTCGATCTTACCATAAAATGCCCTGCGAACAGGCGCGCCCGGCCTGTTTTAACAGGTTTCTAAGGCGCGGGAGGCCCGGCGCGCAGGGCTTCCCATTCCGGCCGCAGCAGCCCGTACAGCAGCATGTCGTGCCGCTGGCCGTCGCGGTGCACGGCCTGCCGGAAGACGCCTTCCCGCTGGAAGCCGAGCTTCTCGTAGACCCGGATGGCGCGCGGGTTATAGCTGAACACGGTGAGCTGCACGCGGTACAGATTGAGCTCCCAAAAGCCGAAGTCCAGCAGCAGGCGCAGGGCTTCCTGGCCGTAACCCTGATCCCAATGGGCCGGGCCGAGGCCGATCGCCAGCCAGGCCGTGCCGTGCGGCCATTCGATATCGGACAGGTCGGCGATCCCGATCAGGTCGTCGCCCTCCGGCGGGCGAATGCCAAACAGGAAGGCATTGGGCGAAGCCTGGAGTTCCTCCAGGACTTTGCCGATGGCCGCCGCCGTATGGGGAACGGCCGGAGAGGTATCGAACAGCCGCCGGTAGGCGGTGCTTTCTTCCCAGCGGGCGATGGCGGGGTAATCCGCCGGAGTCAGCGCGGCCAGCCGCACGCGATCCCCGCGCAGGAGTGAATCCGCGCTCACAGGTCTGTCCTTTCCACGGGCGCCGGGGCTTGCCGCTCCGCCAGAGGCAGGCCCGGCGCAAAGGCTCGACTGCCACATCGCGGCCCTGCCCTGGCAGCCGCATTGTGGCGCGGCGCGGAGAGTTTACCTCGTCCCTGGTGCGGCAATGGAATACACCTTGCTTTTTAGAATAGGGATGCTAGAATGTGCGCCGAAAACTTGCATTCTAACTCAAATTCCGATGTATAGTGTGCTTAGAACAGCCCACACCCAGCCAGGGCTGTGCGCCTGGGTGTCGTTCCCTTCGAGGTGAAGATCATGACGAGACGAAAGATGACGCTGAACATCCCGGCGGAATTGATCGATGGATTGCAGTCCATGGGCGTCCGCAATGTAACCGAGTTCCTGGAGTCCTTCTTCGGTGAGATCGAGGCGGAAGACCTGCTCGCCATCATGGAAGAAGAAGACGAGTACTGGGACGAGGACGACGAGGAATTCGAGGAAGACGACGACTTCTAGGTCGAACCGCTTCCGCCACACCTCAGCCTGATCTCCAGAGCGCGGCCTGCGCGAGCCATCCGCAGGTCTCGCTCTGTTATTTTCGGTGTGCTGATCCCCCGGCGCAGAAGCCGCCATCAAATTCCGATAGTCGCCCCGGCGTTCCCCACGGTAACGTTACGAACTATGTTGCCTTGGTTCAAAGGTAGAACGAGTGCAAACAAGGGGTTTAAACCCCTTGTTCAAACCCCTTGTTCAAACCAATGCGCACGGCTTTTACCGTAGAGCCATTGCCTTTCTTCGCGTTTTCCCTGGCGTTCCTGGCGCTTTGGCGGTTCAAATTGCCTTTGATGCCTTTTCCTTGAAGCCACCCGAAAGGACGTTTTGCCAGCCGAAAAAGATATGTTAGAGTGGTTTGTGAATTTACTCATTCACAAAGAGATCATCCCATGACTCGCATTCTGGAATGGGCGCGGCTGAACAATGCTCAACTGGCCGCGCTGGACCGCGCCACCACGATCGTGCTGTTTCCGGTGGGCCATACCCAGCAGCACGGCCCGCACCTGCCGCACGGCACGCTGAACATCGCCGCCTGGGAGCTGGCCCACCAGGTCGCCGACCTGCTCACCCTGACCGACCGCCAGCGCCAGGCCCTGATCCTGCCCCTGCTGCCTTACGGCACGGCCCCGATCGATCCGCGTCCGGGGAGCCTGCCCCTGCCCGGCGGCAGTCTGCTCCTCCGGCCGGAGACTCTGGGGGCAGTGGTGGAGGAAATCGCCGCCGGCGTGGCCGCCCAGGAGTTTCGCTTCCTGTTCGTGCTGGGCTATCCCGCCAGCCCCGCCCACGGCCGGGCGATCCGCGCCGCCCTGACCCGCGTCCACCAGGAACACCCGGCCCTGGTCGCGGACGAGATCGGCTCCTATCTGGCCATCCGGCCGCCGGTCGGGCCGGCCCCGGACATGGAAACGCTGATCAACCGGCGCATCAGCCCGCAGGAACGGGCCGCGCTGGAGACCCCCGAACACGGCGGCACGGCGACCACGGCCCTGATGCTGGCCCTCGACGCCAATCTGGTCAGCACCGATTACATGGCGATGGAGAGTCTGTCACAGGAACAGGCCGCGGGGATGGGCAAGACCTGGCCGGGGTACTTTGGCGGCGCGCCCGCCCTGGCCGAGGCCGACCTGGGCCGCGCCTACCTCAGCCAGCAGGCCTACCGCGCCGCGGGCCTGATCCGCAAGGCCCTCACGGGCGACGGGCTGGCCGAACTGCGCCGCCAGATCGAGTTGTAGCAGGCGGAGCCAGCGGGGCCGTGTTCACCGGCGCTCGCACGTCAGGCCCGGCCAGCGGCAGGCCCCACACCGATTTCCCCCGGAGCGCTAGCCGCCCTGCGGGCCGTCACCCAGGGGCAGGCTGAGGTAAAACGCGCTGCCCTGGCCGGGGCCGGGGCTTTCCGCCCACAGGCGGCCCTGGTGCGCCTCGGCCAGCGCCCTGGCGATGCTCAGGCCCAGCCCCATGCCGCCCTGCCGGCGGGTCATGTGATCCTCGACCTGGTAGAACTCGTCGAAGATCTTTTCGAGCGCGGCGCGCGGGATGCCGGGGCCGTTATCGCGAATCGAAATCCAGATCTCGGAGGGCTTGCGCTGGGTCTCCAGCACGATAAGGCCGCCGTTCTGGGTGTACTTGATGGCGTTGTTGAGCACGTTGGTCAGGATCGTGACCACCTGGCCTGGATCGACCTCGATCTGGATGTCCTCGTCGGGCAGGCGAATCTCCACGATCTGTTCCTTGGCCTGGGCCGACGAAAGCACGTCCTGCTCGGCCGCGCGCAGCAACCCCATCAGTGACGAAGGCCGCTTCTCCAGCTTGACTTCCTGCTGCTTCAGGAAGCTCAGGTTGGTCATCTGCTCGATGATGGTCCGGAGTTGCAAGGCACTGCGGAACACCGCCTCCGCATGGGTGCTGGCCGAACCCTGCGCTTCTTCCTTCAGGAAGGACGCGTACCCCAGGATCACGCTCAGCGGGGTGCGCAGCTCGTGGCTGGCGATCGCGATGAAGTCGCTCTTGAGCTTGTCCACCTTGTCCAGTTCGTTGTAGGCGTGGCGCAGGGCGCTGACGAGCTGGGCGTTATCGATCGCCACAGCGGCCAGCGAGGCCAGGATCAACAGGGTGTTGAGGTTGCCCTCCGTCCAGGCCCCGTTGATCTTGTTGACCACTTCCAGCACCCCGACCCACTTGTCCTTGATGCGCATCGGCACACCCAGGATCGACCGGGTCTGGAAGCCGGTCTGCTCGTCGAGCTGGCGATAGTGGCGCGGGTCGGTGCTCACGTCGTCGATCGCCACCGGCATCTCTTCATTGAGGATGATCCCGGCGATGCTGCCTTCCAGCGGCACGGGCTTGCCCAACAGGCCGCTGGCGCCGCCGCTGCTGTTCGCGGTGAAGATCAGGTCGTTGGTGTGGGGGTCCTTCAGAAGGATGGAGGCCGCCTCGGCCCCGGCTAGCTCGCGGGCCGCATCCATGATGTGCTTGAGCAGGTCTTCCTGGGCCAGGGTGGAGTTCAGCAGCAGGCTGATCTCCACCAGGCGCTTGTGAGCCACCAGCTCCAGCTCGAGTTCCTGGCGAGAGTAAGAAGCAATATCATTCATGGGCAGCACTCACTCTTTCACCAACGGGTAAGGATGCCTGAATCGTACACACATTCAAGGTTGAGGGCAATTTGGGTCGCTGTCCACACCCCGTTATCCCTTTCAGTGGATTGAATAGATCTAATCATCATCGTAGGGCGTGTGGATATGTGCATAAGCCCGGCCGGATCGGGGCACCGCCCCCAGCAGTGGGGGGGAGGCTGCCTGAAGGCCGGGGTTGTGGCGTCGCGGGCCGGGGCGAACTATCCACAGTATGCACAGGCCGGCCTGTGGACAAGACGGGCGGTTATCCACAGGGTTTTGGGGCCGATTTTCCCGAACGCGCGTTCGACCGTGCCTGTGGTGGGGAGGCCGCGCCGGCCCGTACATCTGGGCGATCGGGTGCATTAAGCCGTTCAAGTTTTCCACAACAGTCGTGAATTATCCCCAGATTCCACAAGAGTTATCCACAGGCGGGGGAAGGGGGTGAATCGGGAAGTCTCGAAAAAACGTTCTAGAACCCCCTATATTGGGGATTCCCGACCCGATTCAGGCCCTGTTTTCCCGTATCTTGGCATCCAGGAATCGGGCGCGCGCAATGTTAAAGAATTGCGAAGACGATCGGTCTGTGGATAACTTCGGACGGGATTTTTTAAAGTATCAATTGGGTTAGTATCTTTCGAACGGGCGTGCGAGGATTCGTTCCAACAAGCTCACCCGCTGTTGATTCACGGCTTCGGGATCGGTTTTCTTCTGGATTTTGCTTTTCCTGCGTTCTTTCCTGGCATTCCTGGCGTTTTGGCGGTTCATTCTGTTTTGATGCAATTGCCCTGTTACAGTCTGCCGTATGCTTGACTTACGGGGGGCGGAGTGGCATACTCGCCTGGAAAGGTCGCAGCCAAAAGGTGAATGTCCATGACAGAGCATACCGGGTCCACACTCCCCATCGATCGTGAACTTTTGGAGATTCTGCGCTGTCCGGTGGCCGTGCACTACACCGACAAGGGCGACGATCCCGGCCGGCTGGAGCCGGTGCAACGGCCTAACGGGGATTGGTGGCTGGTGTGCGCGGACTCAGGCTACAAGTATCCCATCCGCGAAGGCATCCCGGTGATGATGATCGACGAAGGGGAGAAGTGGAAGTCGACCCCGGTGGACGATCTGCCGAGCCTCGCCGACTACTTCAAGGATTGACTTGTTCGGCCGTTATCCACAGGTTATCACCCGATCCGGCAGCCTTATCCAGGGCTGCCGTTTTGTTTGGATCGCGGCAATGGGCCGATCGGCCCGATTCTCCGGCGGGGATTCCGCTTTCGAGCAGCCTGTTGTATGATGAATCAGACCGTCAGAGGGGGAATTCACACGCCGCGCTTCCGGAAGCGGCGCGATCCCATGCCGACAAACTGAAGCCGATCACGTCAGGGGAGTTACCAATGGCCGATCAGCCTGCGCGCGCCCAGGTGCGGAGCGCAACCAATCGCCGGGAAGTCAACGTCCGGGCCGGCCCCGGCACCGGACTCGATCTGCTGTTCAAGGCCCCGGTCGGGGCCGAGGGGCAGGTGCTGGACGCCCGCCCGGACGCGGTCGAGAACGGCTTTCAGGGCAAGGTCTACCAGTGGCTCCGGCTGCGCTTCGAGGATGGGCGGGAGGGCTGGGTGCGCGACGATCTGCTCGACCTGCTGCCCGGCGATTTCAGCGCGGTGGGCTATGGGCACGTCCAGACCCCAATCCATGCCTTCAGTCTGATCCGCGACCTCAGCGCCGCGCCGCCCGTGCCAGAGCCGCCTGCCCCCGAACCGGTCGACCCGGTCGAACCGCGTGAGATGATCGGCTGCGCGGCGATCGTGATCGGCGCGCGCGGCGCGATCAACGTTCGCAGCGGGCCGGGGCAGAATCACCCGGTCGTCCTCCAGTATCTGCGCGGCACGCGGGTATCCGTCCTGGAAGTCCGCGCGGACAGCGCCGGCGGGCCGTTGCGCTGGGTGCGGGCCGATCACCAGGGCCGCATGGGCTGGGTGCGCGAGGATTTGCTGAGCTTCCGGGGCGATGACTGCGTGGCGCTCGATCTGTTCACGCCGGGGCTGTATCCGGCCCCCTTCGCGCCGGGCGAATACTGGTGGATTCGGGGCTTCACCGGCCCGCAGCCCGATCACCCCGGCTGGGACCTGGGCGCGCTGCAAAGCGAGCCGGTTCTGGCGGGGGCGGCCGGGGTGGTGCTGACCTCGTTCCAGGCAGCGAAGGTGACGGCCGAACGGCCGCGCACGATCGATCACGGCCTGACGCTGGGCGATCCGCGCGTTTTTTCCGATCCGGGCTGGGGCTTCGGTTACGGGCATTACGTGATCGTGCGCTACACCAGCGAACTGCTCCCGGAGGCGACGCGGCGTGTCCTGGCCGAGCGGGGCATGGCCGGGGCGGGCGTGGCGGTGATGTATGCCCATCTGCACGCGCGCTCGGTCGAAGCCGGGGCGATGCTCGCCGCCGGGCAGACGATCGGGCTGTGCGGCACGACCGGCAATTCCGAGGCCCCGCACCTGCACCTCGAAGTGCGCGCCATCCGCAACCCGGCCGAGACAGGCTGGGCGCGGATGCGCGACGGGCTGATCGAGCCGGGGGTGCTGTTCAACCGCTGACGCGCCGTGGGTGACGGTGTGTGAAAACGACGGCGGGCCGCCCATTTTCGGGCGGCCCGCCTGCTTTTCGTTGGAAGCCGGGGGAGATCAGTCGCGGCGGCCCAGCAGACGCAGCAGGAACAGGAACAGGTTGATGAAGTCCAGGTAGAGCATCAGAGCGCCCATGACGCTCAGCTTCATGGCCAGCGAGCCGTCGGCCTGGATGTCGACCGAGTTCGCCATCCGCTTGATCTTCTGGGTATCGTAGGCAGCCAGGGCGGTGAAGATCAGGACGCCGCCCAGGGTGATGATCAGGTCCAGCCCGCTGCTGCCGAGGAACAGGTTAATCAACATCGCGATCACCAGCCCGATCAGGCCCATCATCAGGTAGGTGCCCATCCGGGTCAGGTCCATCTGGGTGGTGAAGCCCACCACGGTCATCGCGCCGAACAGGGCCGCGGTCGCGCCGAAAGCGGCGGTGATCGTGCCGCCGGTATAGACCAGGAAAATCCCGGCCAGGGTGAAGCCGTTCAGGGCGGCGTAGGCGAAAAAGAGCAGGCTGGCGAGTCCGGGCGAGAGCTTCGGCAGGGCCGCGCTCAGGACCAGGACCAGGATCAGCTCCGCGATCACGGCGATCCACAGGGCCGGGGTAGCCAGCAGGTTCAGCAGGGCCGGAGTATTGACCGTCATAAAGGCCACGCCGGCCGTGACAAGCAGGCCCAGGGCCATCCACAGGTAGACCCACTGCAACACACTGCGGACATCAACCCGGCTGACCGGGCTGGAAAGCGCATCTTCTTGCCAGTTGTAGTTCGACATGGTTTTCTCTCCTGAATACCACCTCCACTACCTTTATTATTATACGCGGATCGCGCGGCCGGGATGCGCCGGGAAGGTTAGGACATGATGAGAGCAGCGCATGGGGCGGAGCAGCGGTCAGCCAAAGGCAAGAACGGCCCGGCGACAGACGCGATTTTCACCCCTTTGGCGTGCGCCGCCGGTGATCCGGTGCGGCGGCACGGTCCGTGCCTGCTTTTCGCCTGGACGCTGGCCGCTTCGGCGCCGCCGCTGGCCGCTTGGCTCTGGTCGCCATCCTCACTATGATTAAAGAGGCGTTGAAGTCGCAGGAATCCACTATAATCAGCCGTTGATTGTCGGCACAAGGATGCCCTTGTGCCGCTGGCATAGAGAAGACGCATGAACGCGCGACCCACCCGGCAGCAGCCCTTCCAATCGTTTCTCGCCAGCCCCGTTGGCGTGGCCCAGGGGGTGGCGCTGATCACGGTGGTTGTGCTCCTGCTGATCGGCATCCTGGCTAACCGGGCCTATGCGGATCACCTCCGGAACCAACTGCGGGAGCAGGTGGCCGCCGATTTGCAGCGGGACGAGATCGGTATTCGGGCGGCGATGGCGCGCTACCATGCCACCCTGCTCGCACTCCAGGCCCATGTCCTGGCGGAAGACCAGGAAGACTTTGATGATTTCCAGCGCTTCGTCTCCCCGCTGTTCAAGGC
This sequence comes from Aggregatilineales bacterium, assembly GCA_029976005.1. GTDB lineage: Bacteria > Chloroflexota > Anaerolineae > Aggregatilineales > Ch27 > JARKOQ01. The sequence goes on from JARKOQ010000043.1 coordinate 8,416, forward strand.
CCAGCGCGGGATCGACAGCCTGCGCCTGCTCCCCGATCAGGGCCGTCCGATCGTGTATCCGCCGTCTGAGGGAGAGACGACCCTGCTGATCGATTCCTTGCCGGAGAGTCAGGCGAATATCCGGCAGGCGATGGAGATCGGGCAGGCCGTGCTCAGTCCGGTTTACGTCCGGCCGGATGAGAATGGGACGCTCGGCCTGACTCTGCGCCTGAACGTGCGCGAGCTGAACGGCCAATACTGGGGCCAGGTCGTGCTCGATTTTGATGCGGCGGTCATCCTGGACGAATCGGGCCTGACCTCCGCCGACCGCAACCTGCGGATCGGCCTGCACGATTCACGCGGCATGGCTCTGCTGGGCGAGTCCGACCTGCTCAAGGCGGACCCAATCCAGGTATCGGTCGAATTGCCCGGCGTTTCCTGGACCTTGCTTGGCATGCCGCTGGAGGGATGGGATGCGGCGCTCGCGCTGGCCCTGCGCCCGGTGCAGGGGGTGGGGCTGCTGGCAATCGTGCTGGGCGGGATAGTGGCCTATCAGGTGGCCCTGCGCCAGCGCCGGCTCAAACTGGCCGTCGGGGAGCGCACCGCCGAGATCGCCCGCATCAACACCCAACTGCGCGAGGACATCCAGCGCCGTGAGCGCGCCGAAGCAGCCCTCCAGGCCACCGAGTCGCGCTTCCGGGGGGCGTTCACCCATGCCTCGATGGGCATGGCGCTGACCGACCTGGACGGCGCCTTCTTCCAGGTGAACGAGCCGCTGGTCGCCCTCCTGGAGTACAGCCCGGCGGAATTTCAGACGATGAAGCTGTGGGAGATCGCCCATGCCGGCGATCGGGATGTCTGCCAGATGATGTGGCAGAGCGTGCTGGATGGCCAGCGCAGCCGCGCCCAGTTCGAAATGTACGCTTCCAGCAAGTCGGGCAATACGCTGTGGGCCAAGATCGGCCTGTCCCTGGTGCGCGACGAGGCCGGCCGGCCGCTGTACTTCATCTTCCAGTTCGACGATCGCACCCAGCACAAACAGATGGAGGAGGCGCTCTGGCAGCAGATTTTGCGCAATGAGCTGATCCTCCAGACGGCCAGCGACGGTTTCTGCATGGTGAACGACGCGGGCACGATCATCGAGGTCAACCCGGCGTTCGGGGCCATGACCGGCTATCGCCAGGAAGAGCTGCTCGACCGGGATATGCGCCAGATCGAGGCCGGGAACACCGCCGCCAGTCTGGATGTCCTGCTGGCCGAAACCGCCCTCCGCCAGGCCGTGCGCTTCGAGACACAGTGGCGCTGCAAGGATGGGCGGCTGATCCACGTGTCGGGCAGCATGAGCCTGGTCGACATGGATCGCTCGCGCTTCTTCTTCATCACCGCCCAGGATGTCACCGAGCGCCGCAAGGCTGAGCAGGCCCTGCGCGACAGCCAGTTGATGCTCCAGACCCTGATGAGCAACCTGCCCGGCATGGCTTACCGCTGCCAGAACGATCCGGGCTGGATGATGGAGTTCATCAGCGAAGGGTGCGTCGATCTGATCGGATACGACCCGGAAGACCTGCTCTACAACAATACGATCGCCTACAACGACGTGATCCACCCGGACGACCGGGAGGGGGTCCGTAACGCCGTGCAGGCCGCGCTGGCCGAAGGCCGCCCATTCCAGATGACCTATCGGGTGGTGACGCGCGGCGGGATGGTGCGCTGGGTGTGGGAGCAGGGCCGCGAAGTTCAGCTCGCGGATGGCCGGCGCGTCCTGGAAGGCCTGATCACGGACATCAGCAAGCGCGTCCTGGCCGAGGAGGCCCTGCGCAAGGAGCGCGACCTGCTCAGCCGGATCAGCCAGACCAGCCCGGTGGGCATCGCCATCCTCGACCGGGAAGGCTGCCTCCTGTTCGCCAACCCGCGCCTGGAGGAAATCCTGGCCCGGCCTCACATCGAGATCGTCGGCCCGCTGTTCGACGATCCCGCCTGGAAGATTCAGGGGCCGCACGGCGAGCCGCTGCCTGCGGAAAGCCAGCCGTTCACCGTGCTCCAGGCCGGCTGGCAGCCGATCTACGATGCGCGCCGCCTGTACGTGCGGCCCAACGGCGAGCACCTGATCGTCTCCGTGAACGGCGCGCCCCTGTTCGATGAATTTGGCCAGTTCGACGGCGGGGTGTTCACCTTCGAGGACGTCTCCGAAAGGGAGCGGGCGGCGGCCTCTGTCCGCGAGACCCAGGCCCAGCTACGCCAGATCATCGACCTGGTGCCGCACCTGATCTTCGTCAAGGATCGGGCGGGGCGCTTCTTGCTGGCCAACCGGGCTATTGCCGAGACCTATGGCGTGGACGTGGCCGACCTGGATGGCCGCCTGGAGAGCGAGGTCGAGGCCAACCGGGAGTTGGGGGCGCGTTACCGGCAGGACGATCTCGAGGTGATCGAGCAGGGCCGGCGCGTGATTCGCCCGGCCGAACCGCTGACCGATGCCCAGGGCCGGGAGCACGTCCTCCATACCATCAAGATACCGTTCGTCTCCGCCGGGCTGGCGGAACCCGCCGTGCTGGGCGTGTGCGTCGACATCACCGAGCAGGTGCGCGCCGAGGAGGCCCTGCGCCTCAGCGAGAAGCGCTACCGCAGCCTGTTCGAGGACGTGCCGATCGCGCTGTGGGAGGAAGATTTCAGCTCGATCAAACGCTCCATGGACGAGCTGCGCGCCGCGGGTGTGACCGATTTTGGCGCTTATTTCGACCAGCACCCGGAGGCGCTGCTGGAGATGGCCGGGCAATTGGTCGTGGTGGACGTCAACCAGGCGTCACTGGCCCTGTTCGAAGCGGCCAATAAGGAGGCGCTGATCCAGGACATCAAGCGCACGCTCCGCGAAGAGTCGTATACCTCCTGGCGCGAGGAAATCCTGTGCTTCGCCGGCGGCAGCCCGGAATTCGACATGGAAACGGCGGTCTCCACCGTGTCCGGCGCGATTCGCGATGTAGCGGTGCGGGTAAGCATCGCCCCCGGGCACGAGCAGACCTGGGACAAAGTGCTGGTCTCGATGAACGACGTCACCCGGCAGAAGCAGGCCGAGCGGGCCGAGCGCGAGCAGCGCACGCTGGCCGAAGCCCTGCGCGACTCGGCCGCGACCCTGGTCAGCACCCTGGATTGGGACACCGTCCCGGCGCGCATCCTGGAGACGGTCGGGCGCGTGGTGGCGCACGACTCCGCCAATATCTGCCTCATTCAGGGTCAGCGGGTCTGCTTCGCCCATGCCCGTGGCTACGGCGAAGCCACCAACGAGGCGCTGCGCGGGGTGACCATGCCGCTGGACGTGCCGTCGTATCGGGCCATGATCGAGACCGGGCAGCCGTGCCTGATTCGGGATACGGCTCTGGACCCGGAGTGGATCGTCCTGGAGCAAACCCACTGGGTTCGATCGTATGCGTCTACTCCGCTGCGCGTGCACGGACAGGTGATTGGCTTCCTGAACCTGGACAGCCGGGAGCCGAATTTCTTCGACGAACACGATCTGGAGCGTTTGCAGGCGTTTGCCGACCAGGCCGCGATTGCCATCGAAAACGCCCAACTCTACGACCAGATTCGCCGCCACGCGGCGGAGCTGGCGGATCGAGTCGCCGAGCGCACGGAGGAGCTGGAGAACGAGCGCGCCCGCTTGCAGGCCATTCTCGATTCGATGGGCGAAGGGGTGGTCTACAGCGAGGATTTCGCGATCCGCTACATCAACTGGCGGGTGATCGACATGCTGGGCTACAGCAAGGACGAGATCCAGACGCTGCTGCCCGGCCTGTTTGACGAGGGGAGTGTGCTGCAAAGCGCCCCGCCCTTCCAGTCTTTCGCGACGATGCTCTACGAACTCAATGAAAACCGCCTGTGGCGTGGCGAGTTCCGTGTCCGGCGGCGAGATGGTTCGGCGATGGACCTCAACCTGATCGTCAGTCTGGTCAGCCTGCCCGGCGTGCGGCCGGTGCGCGCCGTGACCCTGCTGCGGGACGTCAGCCAGGAACGCGCCCTGCAAGCCCAGAAGGACCGCTTTATCGCCAACGCTTCGCACGAGCTGCGCACGCCGATCACCAACATGAAGATGCGGCTCTACCTGCTGCCCCGCCAGCCGGAGAAGTTCGACGAGCACATGCAGGTGCTGCGCCTGGTGACCGACCGGATGGAGACCCTGGTGCGCGAACTGCTGGACGTTTCGCGCTTCGAGCGTGGCGTGATCGTGCTCCACCGCGAGCCGGTTGTGCTCCAGGAGCTGCTCGATTCGGCGATCCGCATGCAGCGGGCTTCCTTCGAGCAGCACGGAGTGGCGCTGGCCCAGGAGGTTCCCACGCAGCCGGTCGTGGTGAGCGCCGACCGCAGCCGGCTGACGCAGGTCATCACCAACCTGCTGACCAACGCCATGAACTACACCCCGGCGGGCGGCAGCGTGCGGGTGGTGCTGGAGCACCGCGATCGGGCCGCGCTGATTCACGTCCACGACACGGGGATCGGGATCGATCCGGCCATGGTGGAGCACATCTTCGAGCCGTTCTTCCGGGTCAACGAGTCGGATACGCCCGGATCGGGGCTGGGGCTGACCATCTCGCGCGAGATCGTCAACCTCCATGGCGGCGAGATCACGGTGCGCAGCGAGCTGAACGCCGGCAGCGTCTTCACCGTCCGGCTCCCGGCGGTGGACTACTGACCAGTGGGGTGAGGTTGGCGCTTGAGCAGTGCATATTGAGGAGGTTGGCATGTCCGCGGAGCGCAGCCGGACTTACATCGCCCGCCGTCGTCCGGTCGAGATGATGGCGCGCCGGGTGGACGAGCAGCAGGTCATCGAGACCTGGGAAGGGCCGCGCACGGCCTACCCCGGCGATTTCGTCATGACCGGCACCCAGAATGAGCACTGGCCGGTGGCCGGGGCGAAGTTCGAGACGCTGTACGACGTGCTCGGCCCGGCCGAGGATGGCATCAACCAGCGGGTGCGCAAGAAGCCCCTGGAGGTGGCGGTGTATCAGACCTACCGCCCGCTGACCTTCCAGGTGGGCGGGGAGGACTTCCAGGCCGGCCTCGGTTATTTCATCGTGCGCTACGAGGAAGGCAACTACGCCCCCTGCGAGCCGGGGGTCTTCTTCGAGACGTTCGAGTTGCTCCGCCCGGCCCAGCCGGAGGAGGGGTTCAGCCTCTAGCCCTCCGGGAGGAGAACCTCGCCGGCCGCCAGCGGCTCCAGCACCGCCTCGATCTCGGCCAGCGTCTCGGCCCGCACCAGGCGGCGGCGGGCGTCTGCCGCGCCGGGCTGATCCAGCCGGTAATGGGTGAAGTGCTTGCGCATCTCCAGCACGGCGATGCGCTCGCCCTGCGGAGTCAGGCTGACCGCCAGCCGGGCGTGGCGCAGGGCGATGGCGGCCCGCTCGGCGGGGGTGAGCGCGGGCAGCGGCTGGCCGGTCGCCAGCTCGTGGGCGATCGCGCGGAACAGCCAGGGCGCGCCGCACGCCGCCCGCCCGATCATGACCGCGTCGCAGCCGGTCTCGGCCATCATCCGGGCCGCGCCGGCGGCATCGGCCACATCCCCGTTGCCGATGACCGGAATCGAGACCGCCTCCTTCACCGCGCGGATGATCGACCAGTCGGCCTGACCCTTGAAGCCCTGGGTGGCATACCGGGCGTGGACGGCCACCGCCGCGACCCCGGCCGCCTCCGCCGCGCGGGCGAATTCCACCGCGGTCGGGTGGGCCTCGTCCCAGCCGGCGCGCACCTTGACCGTGACCGGCACGTCCACCGCCCGCACCACCGCCTCGACCACGCTCGCCGCCGCGCACACGTCGCGCAGCAGGGCCGCCCCCGCGCCCTTCTTGGCCAGCTTGGGCACCCAGCAGCCCATGTTGATGTCCACGATCTGCGCCCCGCGTCCGACCACGTCGCGGGCGGCATGGGCCAGGGTGGCCGGGTCATTGCCGTACAACTGGACGGCCACCGGGCGCTCGGCCTCGGTCCAGGTATAGACAGTCAGGGTCTTTTTGTTCTTGAAGTAGATCGCGTCGCTGCTGATCAGCTCCGTGCAGACCAGACCGCAGCCGCCCAGCTCGCGCACCAGCCGCCGGAAGGCCAGGTCGGTGAATCCGGCCATCGGGGCCAGGGTCAGCGGCGTGGCGATCTCGACCGGGCCGATCCGGAACGGGCGCAGGGCGGTGATGGGGGGTGGCGTGAGTGCGGGCATGAGTCCCTTTGAGAAGCGGCTATTGGCGCATGTAGGGACGAGGCATGCCTCGTCCGGACGGGGCACGCCCCGTCCCTATAGCGCCTTTGTTTTTGGCTCTACGGTAGAACGAGTGCAAACAAGGGGTTTAAACCCCTTGTTCAAACCAGTACGCACGACTTTTACCGTAGAGCTTTGTTTTTATCACACCTCGCTGCCGGGGGATAGGGCCAATCGGAGAAGGTTGGTGGTGATTGGTGATGGTTCGTGGTGTGTGGGGCCTCGAAGAAGCGGCAGTGGTTCCATCGAAAGATGTTGGCACCGATCGATCGCTAACCTCACCCCTGGCACGCTGCGCTTGCCGTCTACACTGTGGAGAGGGGAAATCCGAGGGGTGAGGTCGAACGCCTGACTCGCTATCTGCCAATTCCTTTCGACAACCTGCTCGCTTATGGCCAGGAGCCAACAACCAGGAGCTGCTTGCCGTCACTCATTTGCCCGGCGGGACAAGCTGCGCTATGGTCGGATGCCGTGCGGATCGTCCAAGGAGGTCGTGCTTGATCCCACCCGTCCAGTTCGCCATCAACTACTCGCCCCAGGCGGAGGCCCTGCTTCACGCCGGGCAAATCCGGCTCGACTGCTTCAAGTGCCCGGACTGGCCCGACCTGGTGGCGACCGCCCTGGAAAGCCGCCCGGTCGCCGTCCACTTCGACCTGCACGCCGGCGGCCCGCAGCCGATGGCCTTCGATCCCGACCTGATCGAGCGCCTGCTTGCCGCCAGCGACACGCCCACCGTCAACACTCACCTGCACGCACGCGCGGCGGATTACCCGGACATCCCGGTCGATTCGACCGAACCGGCCCATTTGGAAGCGATCGGCGCGGCCCTGATCCGCGATGTGGAGCTGCTGGTGGATCGCTTCGGGCCGGAGCGCGTGATCGTGGAAAACGCCCCGTACGCGGCCGATCGGGGCAAGGTCATGCGGGCCTGCATCGAGCCGGCGGTCATCCGCCGCGTGGTGGAAGAAACCGGTTGCGGGCTGCTGCTGGACCTCTCCCACGCCTGGATCACGGCCCATTACCTCGGCCGGGAGCGGCGCGAATATATCGGCGCCCTGCCGGTCGAGCGCATCCGCGAAATCCACGTGACCGGCGTCCAGGACGTGGACGGGCGGCGGCGCGATCACCTGGCGCTGACCGAGCCTGACTGGATCGAGTTCGACTGGGCGCTGGGCCAGATCGCCGCCGGGGCCTGGGCCACGCCCTGGCTGCTCGCGTTTGAGTACGGCGGGGTCGGCCCCAAGTTCGAGTGGCGCAGCCAGGCGGAGGTGATCGCCGCCCAGGCCCCGCGCCTGTACGCGGGCGTGCACGCCCTGCCGGAGGTGAAGCATGCCTAAACGGTCGCTGCTCGTCCTGGGCGGGCTGGCGATCGCCATCGCCGCGATCGCCCTGACCGCCGGTAGCCTCATCGCCTGGAGCCGCCCCACCCGCCAGGTGTTGTGGCAGTCCTGCCAGCCGGATACGATCAGCTACGACAGTTACGATCCCTACTGCCTGGCGGTGGTGGAGGGCGACGTCAACTGGACGTTTATGCCCCTGACGGTGATGCGCCACCACTTCCTGTTCGTGGGGCGCGGGACCGAGATCGGCTACGGGCATTACGTGGACTACTCGCCCCAGTTCAGCGCGTATGACAAAGCCGAGTACCTGGCCGGGATTCGGCTCGACTGGACGGCCGAGGGCGTGACCTTCACCGAGCCGTCCGGGCACCGGCTGTTCATCCCGGCGGAGATGTTCACGGGCGGGCGGTAGGGCCGCAAACCCACCTATCCCGCCTTATCCCGCCCGGCTCGCGCCTAATCCCACGAAATACCGCATTATTCCCACGGCTACGACTCACAGTGTGGGATTCGGCGGCTGCGCGGCGACGGTGTGCCGGGGCCAGGAGGCCAGAGACCGGGAAGCCGGATAAAGCCACAATGCGGTGAGGATTGGGCCGGCCGCTGTCTGCCGGAGGCTCATTTGAGAAAGGATGGTTGGTTATGACGGACTCGTTCAACAAACGCACGTTTACCCTGGCGCACTTCACGCGCACCTTGCGGGACATCTTCAGTCACATGGATGACCTGCGCGGCGCGACCAGGGGCGGCCGGATCGACCACGCCTTCGCGGAGAAGATCATGCTGGCCGTGACCCAGGTCAACGGCTGCCGCTGGTGCAGCTACGGGCACAGCAAGGCCGCCCTGGCGGCGGGCGTCAGCCCGGCGGAGCTGCAAGCCCTGCTCCAGCAGGGCGATCTGAGCGGATTCCCGGAGCGCGAGGCCGTGGCCCTGACTTTCGCCCAGCATTATGCCGAGAGCGCCGACCAGCCCGATCCGGCCGCCGTCCAGCGCCTGGTGGCCTATTACGGCCCGCTGGCGGCCCGCGACATCCTGGCCTACATCCGGATGATCACCTTCGGCAACCTGTACGGCAATACCTTCGACGCCCTGCTCAGCCGGCTGCGCGGCGTCCCGGCCCGCGACCGCCGCCTGCTGGACGAGCTGGTGATCGTCCTCCTGCCGGTCGCGATTCTGGCGCTGCCGCTGCTGGCCGTGGTTGGATTGGCTGCCGCCCTGCGCCGCTGAGTGATCGCTCGCGCAGCAATCGTTTGGCCGCCCACCATGGGCGGACGGGTCACTGACCCGTCCCTACAAGGCTTCGGCGCAGCCAGAGATTGTGCTTTTGCGGCGCGGCGGGGATCGAGGCTATACTCCCCCTTCGGCAGCCGCCCAACCCGGAGGAAACCACCATTCGCGCACTCATGATCCGCAGCCTGCTCGCCGTCACGGCGGGGGCCGCCAGCCTGGCCGCCCTGGCTTACGCCCGCTACGTGGAGCCGGAGATTGTCGCCCTCACCCGCCTGAGGGTGGCCCTGCCGCGCCTCGATCCCGCGTTCGCGGGCTACCGGATCGCCCACCTGACCGACATCCACTTCAACGGCTGGATGGACGCGGACCGCCTGAACGCCATCGTCGACCAGGCCAACGCCGCCCGGCCCGACCTGATCGCCCTGACCGGGGACTTCGTGACCGTCCGCCGGCCCTACGACTGCGAGGCGCTGTCCGCCGCCCTGGCCCGCCTGGACGCGCCGGATGGGGTGTTCGCCGTGCTGGGCAACCACGACCACCGCCACGCCAGCGGCCCGGCGGGAATCCGCCGCCTGCTGCGCGAGGCGGGTGTCCGAGAGCTGCGCAACGATGTGGTCACCCTCCGGCGCGGGATGGCCCGCCTGCACATTGCCGGGGTGGACGACCTGATCTTCCACCAGACGCGCCTGGATCGCGTCCTGGCCCAACTGCCGGACGACTCCGCCGCCGTGCTGCTGGCCCACGAGCCGGACCTGGCCGACCTCAGCGCGCGGAGCGGGCGCTTCGGCCTCCAGCTTTCCGGCCACTCGCACGGCGGGCAGATCCGCCTGCCGCTGCTGGGCGCGCCGCTGCTGCCCAACCACGGCACGCGCTACCCGGCCGGGCTGTACCAGGTCGGCGGCATGGCCCTGTATACCAACCGTGGGCTGGGGGTGGGCGGGCTGCGCCTGCGCTTCAACTGCCCGCCGGAGATCGCCCTGATCACGCTCAACACAGCGCCAAACGGCCAGTAGGGCGTCGGGCCACGTTTCAATTCAACACAGATTGCACGGATTTGAGGGATAGGCACAGCTATTCCTGATTTGGACATCCGTGCCAATCTGTGTTATCCGTTTCATCTGTGTTGAGTTGAGACGTCCACAGGGGGAAAATCTCCATGCTGCTGCCCAGTTCAAATCCGCATCCCACATCCCGCCTGGTCGCCGCCTTTGGGCTGGGGTGGGTGCTCTTTCTGGTGGTGGGCGAGATGCTCCTGCTGCCCGCCCTCTCGCTGGTGGACGCCTATTACGTCGAGGGCACGGCCCTGGTCGTGCTGGCGGCCGCCGGGCTGAGCTGGCTGATTCTGCGCCGGGCGCTGCAACCCGGCCAGGCCCGGCTCCACACGCGCGACGCGGCGGCCGTCCTCCGCTGGGCGGATGTCTACGCCGACGAAGCCAGCGGGTTCTGGGAAGTCGCCGCGCGCGAGCCGGGCTTCGTCCGCTACGATTTCACCCTGCGCGTGCTGCTGGTCGGCTTTGAGGAATCGCTGGAAGTTCGCGCCCGGCCGGACGGCGCGGTGGTCATCGACGGGCCGCGCGGCCAGGTCGCGGCGCTGGCCCGCCACCTGATCGACGCCGGCGCGGCCGGGCTGGAAGGGGAATAGAGGGGGGAGACGCCATGCAGCCGCTGGAATACCTCAAGGCGTTCGCGCTGAATTACGTGTTCTTCGCCGTGGCGATCGCGGTCTACGTGCTGTACATGAACGGCCAGCCGGGGGGCGCGCCGAGCGAGGTCGTGATCCTGCTGGTGGTCGCCTCGCTGGCCCTGACCGCCACCCGCCTGCGGACGATCTTGCCGACCACCGCCCGCCTGGGCTACACCGACCGGGAACGCTTCCTGAAGACGCTCGACGCGGCGGTCAAATCCAAGGATCGCTGGGCGATCGTCGAGGCGACCGAGGCGGGCCGGGTCTACACCGCGCGGGTCACGGTCGGGCTGTACACGGCCAGCCTGCGCCTGACGGTCACGCTCTCCGGCGGGCAGGCGGTGCTGTTCGGGCCGCCGCGCGCCGTGCGCCACGTCCAGCGGATCATGATCCCGATGGGCGCGGCCCAGGCGGTGGAGTGAGAGGCAAGAGGCCG
>JARKOQ010000046.1 GCA_029976005.1 Aggregatilineales bacterium
TCATGCAACCGCGCGGACGCCAACGGAGGCCGCAGCCATGCGTCGATTTGTGATGTTCGTGCTTGGGATGGGGGCGGGGGTCGCCGCCGGGGTCGGGCTGGCGATGCTGTTCACGCCGGCTTCCGGCGACAAGCTGCGCAAGGAGGCCCAGGACTACTACGAGCAGCTTTTGACGGAGGCCCGCAAAGCCGCCGAGGAGCGCCGCAAGACCCTGGAGACGGAACTGACCGATCTGACCGGTGGCAAGAAGCCGGCATAAGAACAGGCTATTGGCTCTTAGCTTTTGGTTTTTAGCTAAAAGCCAGGAGCCAAAAGCCAACAGCGCTGTTCGCTTTTCGAGGCTGTGTCCTGGTCGACCGGGCGCAGCCTTTTTGGTTGGTGTGTAGGAAAGGCGCGTGTCTGGATGCCTGCCTCGCCCGATCTGCCGATCCCGCCCGGAGACGCGGCTGCCGCCGTCGAAGCGGAGCGCCGCCGCATCGCCGCCCTGCTGGACGGGCGCATCGTCGAGCCGCTCGGCCTGCTGCTCAGCCAGGCTCACGCCTACGAGCAGACAATGAGCGCCAATCCCCAGGCCCGGCTGGTCGCCTCCGTCCTGAGCAGCCTGGCCCGGCGCGTGATCCAGCAGGTGCGCGACCTGGAGGCTGACCTGTACCCGGCGCTGCTCTTTCGGCTGGGGCTTGTCGCGGCCCTGGAAGCCTACGCCGGGCAGGTCGAACGGGCCGAGGGGCTGCGTGTGGCGCTCACCCTGGCCCGCCTGGACGAACGGCTGCCCGCTATGCTGGAGCTGGCCCTGTACCGGCTGGCCCAGGCGGCAGTCGAACGGGCCGGTCATAGCGCCGGGGCGACGCGAATCACGCTACGCCTGGAGGCGCGCGCGGATCGCCTGATCTTCAGCGCGGCGGATAACGGACTACGCGGCATCGATGATCCCCTTCCCGATGCCCTGAGCGCGGCCTGCGCCCGCGTCGAGCAGTTGGGTGGCCAGATCGAGCTGGGCCGCGCGCCGGAGGGCGGACTGCTCCTGAGCGCGGCAGTGCCATTGCGCCCGGCCGCAGACCTTACCCCGCGCGAACGGGATGTGCTGCGCCTGCTGGCCGAGGGATGCACCAACCGCGAGATCGGCGCGGCCCTGAAGATCAGCCACCGCACGGTCAACTTCCACCTGGATAACCTGTACACCAAACTGGGCGTGACGACTCGCACCGAGGCCGTGCTCGAGGCCCTGCGGCGCGGCTGGGTCGATCCCGGTTAAATGACCTGGATCGGCCCGGTCAGATGGCGGTTCCCGGCGGGGAGCCATCCGCCGGACAATGGACTCAAATCCGGGAGCCGGCCAAACCACCGGCAGCGTCCAAGCGGCAAGCGTCAAGCGAAAAACGGGTACAGATCGCGCAGTTGGCGCGGCGTACCCAACGGAACCACATGCCGGGTTGGTCGCCGCACGCTTCCGCTTGGGCTGACGGCTGAGTGCTGACTGCTGAAAGCTGCTTTTTAAGGAGTGGAACGATGGACGAGCAAGCGACGATCGAACTGCTGGGGCCGCTGGGGGCGCTGTACGCCGACCGGACGGTGCGCGAGATCATGGTCGATGGTCACGACCGGGTGTATGTGGAGCGCCAGGGGAGTTTTGAGGACGCGCCCGGCCCCTTCCGCGACAACGCCCACCTGCTGGAATTCGTGATCGAGCTGACCACCCGGCTGGGCCGTCCGGTGGGGGAAGCCTGCCCTCTGGTCGACCTGCGCCTGCCGGATGGTTCGCGGGCCAACGTGGTCGTGCCGCCGGTGGCCCTCACCGGCCCGACCCTGGTCATCCGCAAGTATCCCGAACGCACCCTGACGATCGAGGATGTGGTTGCGTTTGGCTCGCTTTCGGAGCCGATGGTCACCTTCCTGCGGGCCTGTGTCGCGGCCCGGCTCAATATCGCCATCAGCGGCGGGACCGGCTCCGGCAAGACCACGGTGCTCAATCTGGTGGCGGGCATGGCCTCGCCCGACGAGCGCCTGGTCGTGGTCGAGAACGCGACCGAGCTGCGCCTGCCCCAGCGCCGCCAGGTGCGCCTGGAGAGCCGCCCGGCCGACGCCGACGGGCGGGGGGAAATCTCCGTGCGGGCGCTGGTCGCCAACGCCATGAAGATGCGCCCGGATCGGATCGTGCTGGGCGAGGCGACCGGCCCGGAAGCGTTGGACATGCTCCAGGCCATGAGCAACGGCTTCGACGGCAGCCTCTTTTCCCTGCACGCTACCAGTCCACACGACGCGCTTTCCCGGCTGGAGATGCTGTGCCTGCTGGCCGCGCCGGAGCTGCCCCTGCTGACCGTGCGCCAGCAGATCGCCAGCGCGATCCAGATCGTGACCTACCAGGAGCACATGCGCGACGGCCGGCGGCGCATGACCCGCATCGCGGAAGTGGCCGGCTTCGAGGGGCAGACCGTGATGCTCCAGGATATCTTCGAGTTCCGGCAGACGGGCTTCGCGGACGGCCAGATCGAGGGCGCGTTCGCGGCGACCGGGCACATCCCCGCCGTGCTGGGCCGCATCCGCGACGCGGGCATCGACCTGCCGCAGAACCTGTTCGACCGGGCCTGACCTACACAAACAAATCTCACCGCGGGGACGCGGAGAACGCAGAGGAGAAGCCTGTAAGTTCATGTTTTTCTCTCTGCGTCCTCCGCGATCTCTGCGGTGAGATGTTTTTCATTCATGCAATTGTCCTGGCCCAAAAGCCGCTGGCGGGCAGGCGAGGGAAATGGTACAAATTAATCCATTGCGGACGAATTCATGATCATGGAGGGTTGGGTTCGATGCCTCTCTTGGAGACGGTCGCCGACCTGCGCAGCCTGTTGACCGAGGCCCAGGTGATCGCCGTGGTCGGCCACTCCGATAACCCGGAGCGCACCAGCTACCGGATTGCCCACTACCTGCGCGAGGCGGGTTACACCGTCTACCCGGTCAACCCCGCGGTGGACACGATCGACGGCGAGCCGTCCTACCCCAGTCTGGCCGAGGTCCCAGAGCCGATCGACATCGTGAACGTCTTTCGCCGGGCCGAGCACCTGCCGGGCATCGTGCAGGAGGCGATCGCGGTCGGGGCGAAGGCGGTGTGGGGGCAGCTTGATGTGACGCACCCGGAGGCGCTCCGGCTGGCGGACGAGGCCGGGCTGGCCCTGGTCATGGATCGGTGCATCAAGACCGAACACCTGCGCGTCTTCGTCGACGAGGAGTAGGTCGGCCATCCCAATTCGATAGATTCCCTGATGGGCCTGGCCGCGCCAGCGGTTGCCTCATGCTCATTTGACCCCCATCCCATAGCTTGTAGAAAATCCAGAGTGATGGACGAACCCGGCTCTTCGCTTAGAAAAGCCGGGTTCGTTTGTGCTTCGTGTGCCTCATGCGGTGCAGGCTCGAACCGCGGTGGGCGGGCTTGAAAACTGTTTGCAAAAAAGGCCGCGATCGGTATTGACACCGCATCAGACTTGTGCTAAATATTGATAAAACGTTACAGCAAAAACGAAACACCTCGGTTGCGCCCTGCAATTGTGACCAAAAGAGTGGGGGCTCGCTTTGGCACACAAGCGCCGTTCCACCTTGAAGGATGTCGCCCTGCATGCCGGTGTCTCGATCACCACGGTCTCCCAGGTGGTCAACAACAGCACGGGCGGCAACATCCGCATCAGCCAGGAGACTCGCGATCGGGTCTGGCAGGCGGTCCAGGCGCTTGGATATACCCCCAACGCCAGCGCGCGCAGTCTGCGCACCCGCAAGACCAACCTGCTGGCCGTGCTCGTGCCGGATATCGCCAACCCCTTCTATCCTCAATTGATTCGTGGCATTCAGGACGTCGCCTCCGAGAACGGCTATGACCTGCTGGTCTACGACGCCGACGACCGCCCGGAGCGCGAAAAAGCCTTTGTGGAGGCGATCCTGCGCCGCCAGGTCGAGGGCGTGGCGATGGTGCCGTTCTACCTGGGCCGCGAGGATTTCGTGCGCATCACCCAGGCGAACATCGCGGTGGCGATCATGACCTCGACTCCGCCGCCCATGCCCGGCGTGGACGTGCTCCAGGTCGACGACACCCAGGCCCTGAGCGCCATGCTCGATCACCTCATCAGCAAGGGCCACCGCCGGATCGCGCACCTGAGCGGGGTGCTGGGCACGATTGCGGGCGACTGCCGCCTGGCGGGCTACCGCCGGGCGCTGGAGCGGGCCGGCATCCCCTTCGACGAGAGCCTGGTCTGCATCGGCAATTTCCGCGCCGGCGGTGTGCCTGGCCTGATCGATCAGCTTTTCGCCCAGGCCAAACAGCCGCCGACGGCCATTTTCGCGGCCAACGACGTGATGGCGATCGCCACCATCTACGACCTGAAACGCCGCGGGCTGCGCGTGCCGGACGACATCGCCGTATGCGGTTACGACAATATCCCCGAAGCGGGCATGATGATCCCGGCGCTGACCACGATCGACCAACAGATGCAGCAGGAAGGCCAGATGCTGGCCCGGCTGCTGATCGAGCGCCTGGAAAGCAAGAACAAGCTGGTTGAGCGTGCCATTCCGCTTGAGTTTCGCCTGGTGATCAGGAACAGTACCTAGAAAGGGCAAGGGTAGGTTATGTCACTGCCTCAAGATTATGCTGAGCGGGTGTACGCGGGGGTGCTGGGCAAGCTGATTGGGGTTTATCTCGGCCGCCCCTTCGAAGGCTGGCCCTACCAGCGCATCATCTCCGAGCTGGGGGAAATCAACTATTACGTTCACGAGAAGTGCGGTCTGCCGCTCGTCGTCACCGACGATGATATTTCGGGCACCTTCACCTTTCTGCGCGCGCTGCCGGACTACGGCAACAGCCTCGATCTGACTCCGGCCCAGATCGGCCAGACCTGGCTCAACTACCTGATCGAGAAGCGCACCATCCTGTGGTGGGGCGGGCTGGGCAACTCCACCGAGCACACGGCCTACCAGCGCCTCAAGAGCGGCCTCAAGGCCCCGGCCAGCGGCTCGATCGCGACCAACGGCAATACCGTCGCCGAGCAGATCGGCGCGCAGATTTTCATCGACGGCTGGGCGATGGTCTCTCCCGGCGATCCGGAGCAGGCCGCCGATCTGGCGCGCCGGGCGGGCAGTGTCAGCCACGACGGCGAGGCGGTCTATGGCGCGCAGGTGATCGCGGCCATGGAGGCCCAGGCATTCGTGGAATCCGACCTGGGCAAGCTGCTGGACACGGCTACCGGCCTGATCCCGGCCAGCTCGACCATCTACCGCGTGATCTCCGACCTGCGCGACCTGCGCACCAAGGAGCCGAGCTGGACCAAGGCCCGCGACTGGCTGGAGGAGCACTACGGCTACCAGCACTACCAGGGCGTGTGCCACATGGTGCCCAACCACGGCCTGATCGTCCTGAGCCTGCTCTACGGCGAGGATGACTTCCAGAAGACCCTGATGATCTGCAATACCTCCGGCTGGGATACCGACTGCAATTCCGGCAACGTCGGCTGCCTGATGGGCATCAAGAACGGGCTGGCCGGGATCGAGGCCGGGCCGGACTGGCGCGGCCCGGTGGCCGACCGGCTGTACATCCCCACCGCCGACGGCGGGCGGGCCATCACCGACGCCGTGACCGAGGCCTACCACATCATCAACATCGGCCGCGCCCTGCAAGGCCAGCCGCCGCTGGCTCCCAAGGCGGGGGCGCGCTACCACTTTGAGTTTCCGGGGGCGGTGCAGGGCTTCATGCCGGAAGACAGCATCGAAGTCAAGGGCACCACGGCCATCGAAAACGTCGCCGGGCACAGCGCCAAAGGTACGCGCAGCCTGGCGATCCGCTACAACCGGCTCGCGCCGGGCCGGGTCTCCCGCGTGATGACCCACACCTTCATCCCTTCCAATACGGGCGACCTGGGCCACTACGACCTGCTGGCCTCGCCCTCGCTGTATTCCGGGCAGACCGTGACGGCGGGCCTCCAGGCCGACGCGGCCAACGCCGAGCCGGTCAGGGTCCGGTTGTACGTCCGGGTGTACGAGGCGGCGGGCACGGCCAAGTTCTCCGTCGGGCCGGAAGCGCTCAAGGCAATGGCCCAGGCCGTCGACGCGCTGGTGCCCCTCTACGGGCCGGAAGCCACGCTGGCCCCCGGCGCGCGGCAGGAGTTCTCCTGGACGGTGCCGGAGACCGAGGGCCGTCCCATCGCCGAGGTCGGGTTGGAGATCGCGCCGGCGGCGGGCTTTGTCGCCCAGGGCAGCGTCTACCTCGATTACCTGACCTGGGGCGGTACCCCGAACGTGCGTCTGGGCAAGCCGGCCAAGTTCGGCAAGATGTGGTCGCTGGCCTGGGCCAACGGCGTCGACGACTGGTGGGCGTGGTGGCCGTTTGGCGTGCGCCTGATGCAGAACGAAGGCACCGGCCTGCTGATCCAGGGCACGCGCGAATGGGCGGACTACCAGGTTTCGGCCCGGGTAACCCCGCACCTGAGCGCTTCCGCCGGGATCGGCGCGCGCGTGCAGGGCATGCGCCGCTACTACGGGCTGCTGCTGCGGCCCGGCGGCAAGGTCTGCCTGGTCAAGGCCCTGGATGGCGAGAAGGTGCTGGCGGAAGCCCAGATCGGCTGGGCGTTCGACGAGAGCCACGAGCTGCGCCTGGTGGTCGAAGGCCAGCGGATCGCGGCCTGGGTGGACGGCACGCGCCTGTTCGAGGTGGAAGATACGGATCGGCCGCTGCAGGGCGGCGCGGTGGCGGTCATCCTGGAGGCAGGCACGATGGAGTGCGGCGACGTGTTCGTGAAGCCGGTCGCCTGATCGCACTCTGACAGCGCGCGGCGCGGACCAAAGGAGGTGAAGCATCCACGTAGCGTTTGTTGATGTCCAGCCTATTGCAGCGTGAAGACTCAGCAGGTTCTAACTAAGGAGATCGCTGTGAAAACACGTGCCGTATCGATTGTGTTGATTCTTTCGATGCTCCTGATGGCGGCCCCCCTCGCCAGCGCTCAGGGCGACGAGCAGGTGATTTCGTGGTGGACCGAGCCGAACACTGTCCCCACCAACATCCAGGAACTCTTCATCGATCCCTGGAACGAAGCGCATCCCGGCTACCGGCTGGAAATTACGGAGCATGAGGACCTCGACTCCGTGCTGCGCACGGCGATTTCGGCCGGCGAAGCCCCGGACATCCTCCAGACCGCGGGCGCATCCTTCATCGCCGAATTCGTGGAAGCAGGCCTGGTCGCACCGCTGGATGATTACGCCGCCGAATGGGGCTGGGAAGAAAAACTCCTGCCCTGGGCGTACCAATCCGGGTTCATCGGCGGCTCGCTGTACAGCGTCCCGCTGACCTACGAGAGCATGATTCTGATGTACAACAAGACTCTGTTCGAGGAAAAGGGCTGGACTCCGCCGACCAACCTCGAAGAGTTTACCGCCCTGGCGGAAGCGGCCGTCGCGGACGGGATCAATCCCCTGGTCTACGGCAACGTCGGCTGGCAACCCACCAACGAACACCTGGTTGGCATCTACCTCAACAACGTGGCCGGCCCGGAGAACGTCTACAAGGCCCTGATCGGCGAGAAGCCGTGGACCGATCCGGAATTCGTGGAAGCGATGGAACTGCTGCGGACCCACATCGCCGATAACGGCTGGTTCAGCGGCAGCCTGGAAAACTACTTCGCGATTGGCTGGGACGACTACTGGCCGGAAATCTCCACCGGCAGCTCGGCCATGATGATGATCGGCTCCTGGGGCTTCTGGGGCGTCTCGGCCTTCGAGGAAGCCGGAACCGAGTGGGACTGGGCTCCGCTGCCCATCTTCAACGAGCGCGCGGGCCAGTACAACTACGAGCTGGCGACCGGCTCGACCCTGTCGGTCAATGCCACGTCGAAGAACGCCGCTCTGGCGGCCGAGGTGATTGACTTCCTGCTCAGCGATTCGGACCGCGTGCTGGCGCTGTCCTCCACGCAGGGCTTTGGCGAGTGGATGGTCCCGGTGCACATCACGGCGGAAGACTTCCCGGCGGGCACCGACGAGCGTTTCATCCGCTTCTTCTCCGACTTCGCCGAGGTGACGGGCGAGGGCCGGATTGGCTATACCACCTGGACGTTCTGGCCGGCCGGCCCGAACGTGCAGCTCTGGGAAGAGATCGAGCTGGTCTGGTACGATGAGATGAGCGTGGAAGACTACCTCGCCGATCAACAGGCTGCCTGGGATCAGGCCCGCGCTGAGGGCGTTGTCCTGAACGTACCCGCGCCGGGCGTCGCCGAATAACGCCGCCATCGCTTGCCAGGGGGCAGTCAGCCAGACTGCCCCCTTCCTCGCTCATGCGTATCCGCCACCTGGTCCTGGGTCTGGAGAAAGCTGTATGACCGCCAATGCGTATCAACTCGAAGCGAACCGAACCAAATTGCGGCAGCAAGTTGGCGGTTGGCTGTTCGTCGTGCCGGTGCTGCTGCTCAATCTGATCGTCGTGATCATCCCCTCGATCGCCGGTCTGGGGATGGCGTTCACCGACTGGTCGGGGGTGGGCAGCATGAATTTCATTGGATTGGCTAATTTTGAGAAGCTGCTCCAGGATCAGGTGTTTTTCAAAGCGCTGTCTCATAACCTGATCTGGACGGTGTTCTTCCTGATCGTCCCCGTGGCGCTTGGACTGCTGGGGGCGTACCTGCTGTCCGGAATCAAGCGCGGGCAGATGTTCTTCCGGGTGGCCTATTTTATTCCCTACGTGATCGCCGCAGTGGTCAACGCCCAGCTCTGGCGCTTCCTGCTCAACCCACGGGTGGGCATGTTGAAGGCTCTGGCGGACTGCTGTGGCCTGAGTTTTCTGGACGTGGCCGTCTTTGGCTCGCGCGACATGGCCCTGATCGGCGTGGCCTTCGTGGACATGTGGCACTTCTGGGGCTTCCTGCTGGTCCTCTACCTGGCTGCAATGTCCGGCGTGGACGTCGAGCTGTATGAGGTCGCCCGCCTGGATGGGGCCAACCGCCTGGATCAGTTCCGGTATGTGACCCTGCCCAGCATCCGGCCCACCCTGGTCTTCACCATTCTGATGATTACGATCTGGTCCGGCCTGGTCTTCGATTACGTGTACGTGATCACGGGCGGCGGCCCGGCCAATGCCTCCGAGGTGATGGGTACCTACCTCTACACCAGCGCCTTCGAGCGCTTCCAGGCGGGGTATGCGGCGGCGGTCGGCGTGTTCATGACCCTGTGGGTCGGGATCGCTACGGGAGGCTTCGTTCTTCTGCGCAAGCTGGGATGGGAGGTTTAGCCATGTTCCGGGAAAGACGACGCGTTTCCACCCTGCCGAACTACGTCATCCTGATCCTGATGGCGATCTTCGCCCTGGTGCCCATCCTGCTGCTGATCACGAATTCGCTGAAGTCCACGCCCGAAATCAACCTCAGTCCCTTCTCGCTGCCCCGGGAATTCCTGTGGAGCAACTACACGACCGCCTGGGCGGAGGGCAATTATGCCAACACGATCCGCAACAGCGCGATCCTGACCGGCTTCACCGTCCTCTTCTCGGTGACGCTGGCCGGACTGGCCGCCTACGCCCTGGCCCGGCTCAATCTGAAGGGCGGCAACATCATCTCGTTCTACTTCCTGATCGGCACCGGCGTCCCGGCCCAGTTGTTCATCATCCCCCTGTTCTACATCTGGAAACAGTTCGGACTGGTGAACTCCCACGTGGGGCTGATCATCATCTACGTGGCCCTGCAAGCGCCGTTCGCCACCTACCTGCTGCGCTCCTACATGGTGGCCCTGCCGCAGGACTTCATCGACGCGGCCCGGATCGACGGGGCGTCCAACGTCCAGGTGCTGCGCGAGATCATCCTGCCGCTGTCCTGGCCGGGCTTCCTGACCGCCGCGCTGGTGGTGGGCCTGTTCACCTGGAATGAGTTCCTGTTCGCCATCACTTTCCTGCCCAATACCGATCTCAAGCCCATCGCGACCAGCCTGTACGCCTTCCAGCAGCGTTACGGCCGCGACTGGGGCCTGACCAATGCCGGCTCGGTGATCATGATCGTGCCGGTGCTGATCCTGTTCCTGCTGCTCCAGCGCAACTTCATCGAAGGACTGACCCAGGGCGGGCTGAAGGCCTGATCCGGGCGATCCTTCCAGCGGAAAGCGAAGCGGGTTATGGCCCACTATCAGAACAACAAGAGGCTTAAGCCCCTTGTTCGTCCCTTTCTTGTTCACGCGCCCCGGCTTTTACAGGGGCTGGCGCGACTTGGGCTGGCGCTGGCTCTGGCAAGTGGCCTGGTCCTGGCCTGGGACGCGCCCGGTTCGGCGGTCGCCCAGGCGGATGTCCGGTTGATCAGCCGGGCGGACTACGCCGGCCGGCTGCGGGCCATGTGGCTGGGCGAGACAATCGCCAACTGGACCGGCCTGACCACCGAAGGCGTCAGAACAGACGCGCCGTTCTACACCGACGCCGACTGGGGGATCGACCAGAACGTCGCCTGGAAGACCAACGACGTGATCGACTTCGTGCTGCAAGACCCCTGGCTGGCGGATGACGATACCGACATCGAGTACGTGTATCTGACTTTGCTGGACCGGTACGCCACCAACCTGCTGACTCCCACCCAGATCGCGGACGGCTGGCGGGAGCACATCAACGAATTCATCTGGGTCTCCAACCTCCGGGCCAGGGGCCTGATGGCGCAGGGAGTGCTGCCGCCGATGACCGGCAACGTCGCCGCCAACGCGGACAGCCTCCAGATCGATGCCCAGTTGACCACGGAAATCTTCGGCGCGCTGGCTCCCGGTATGCCCGATCAGGCCCTCCGGCTGGCCAACCTGCCGATCCTGACCACGGCGGCGGGTTACGCCGCCCATGCCGCCCAGTTCTACGTGCTGCTCTACGCGCTCGCCGCCCAGGCCGACCGGACGCTGCCCGTGCCGGATCAGATTGTCTGGATGGTGGAGACGGCGCGCGCCTACCTGCCGGATACCTCTAAGTCCGCCGACGTGATCGACTTCGTGCTGGCGGATTACCGGGACAATCCCGACGTCAACGACTGGGAGCGCACCCGCGACCGGGTCTACGAGCGCTACCAGCTCGACGCCAACGACAGCGGATTCGTCTTCCGGGGCTGGACCGAATCCTCGGTCAACCTGGCCGGAGGGCTGATCGCCCTGCTGTACGGCCAGGGCGACTTCCGGCGCACGGTGCAGATCGGCGCGCTGGCGGGCTGGGATTCGGACAACGGCACGGCCACCGTGGGCGGGCTGCTCGGCCTGCTGCTGGGCTATGAGACCCTGGCCGCCCAGTTCCCGGACGCGGCGCTCTCCGATCGCTACCAGAGTTCGCGCACGCGGGATAACCTGCCCGACTACCTGCCCGACGATACCGAGGCCGAGGACACTTTCAGCCTGATGGCCGAGCGGATGCTGCCCATCGCGGAGCGCACGATCATCGAGGCCGGCGGCCGCGTCGAGGGCGACCGGTGGCGCCTGCCTCCGGTCGTGGAGGGCGATCCGCTGGCCCTCAATCCCCTGGCGGAACTGACCCGGCGCAGCGCCAACAACCGCGTCCTGGCGGAGGGTGGCACGATCGAGGTCACGGTCGAGGGCGAATCCTCCCGTGGGAAGACCCGCGCCATCGCCGATGGCGCGGAGCTGAACTTCTCCGGGGTGGAGCCGCAGCGCCCGCCGCGCACGTACGCGGGCCAGGCCCAGGACGGCGTGCTGGTCGCCAGCGTGGTCTACGACCGCCCGGTCGAGGCGCGCACCATCCGCGTGATCGAGGGCGACCCCGGCGGGTTCGCGGCGCTGAGCCTGGAATTCTTGATCGACGGCGCATGGACGGCCGCGCCGGAGGGCCTCCAGCC
>JARKOQ010000049.1 GCA_029976005.1 Aggregatilineales bacterium
CGCAGGAGCTGAAGCTCGTAGCGGGCATAATGGGCCAGCAGGAACGCGCCCAGGATCAGGCCGAAATCAATGGCGAAGGGCAGCCAGCCCGGCCAGTTCACCACCAGCGCGCGATAGGTTCGATCTTCTTGGTCAGTCATATGGCCTCAAGGCGGCTGTTAGCTATTGGCTCCTGGCTATTGGTTTCCGATTGACGCCATGACCCACAGGCTTCCTGGTCAACCCCACAGGCCAAAAGCCAAGAGCTAAAAGCCAATAGCCCTCAATGTCCTTCCAATGCCTTTCGGTAGGCCGCCACCGTGGCGCGGGCCGTTCCCGCCCAGGTCAGCCCGGCGGCATGGGCCAGACCGCGCCCGGCCGCCTCCCGCCGCCAGTCGTCGTCTTCCAGCGCGCGGCGCAGCCCCTCCGACCAGGCCCGCCAGTCGTGTGGCGGCAGGAGCAGGGCCGCATCCCCGCCCGCCTCCGGCAGGCTGGAGGCGTTCGAGGTCAGGACCGGCGTGCCGCAGGCCAGCGCCTCCACGACCGGCATCCCCCACCCCTCGTACACCGACGGGTAGACGAAAGCCGAAGCCGCATTGTACCACAGCGGCAGCGACTCATCCGCCGCGTAGCCTTCCAGCCGGACCTGGTGCTGCAACCCCAGCCGCACGATCGCGGCCCGAATCGGCTCCAGCCCCCAGCCCTTGCCACCGACCAGCACCAGCGGCACAGCGCGGCGAGTCGCCTCCGGCAAGGCCGCGTAGGCTTCCAGCAGCAGCGGGACGTTTTTACGCGGCTCCAGGGTGCCCAGGTAGAGGAAGAAGCGCTCCGGGAGATCGTTGCCGGCCCGGAAGGCGGCCACCTCGCCGGCCGGCAGCGGATGGTACTCCTCACGCACGCCCGGCAGCGCCACATCGATCCGGTCAGCGGGCACCCCCAGCACGCGCTGGAGATCGTCGGCCGTGCTGCGGCTGATGGCGATCACGCGCCGGGCGTGGCGGCAGGAGAGGCCCGTCAGCGCCCGCAAATACATCCGGCGCGAGGCGGGCAGCCGCTCCGGGTAGAACACGAAACTCAGGTCGTACACGGTCACCACGGCCGGGGTGCGCGCCAGCAGCGGAGTCGTGAAGGCCATGCCGTGCAGGAGGTCGAGTCCGCCCAGTTGGAAGGGCTGGAGGGCCTGCTCCCACACGATGCGCAGGGGTGGGCTGGACGTGGGGAAGCGCGAGCGGCGCACCGCCAGGCGCTCGTGGACGGGTGGATCGCCCTCGCCCACGAACACCGTGTAGCGCAGCTCAGGGTCGGCGTCCGGCAGGTGATGGAGCGTGTTGAGGATGTAGCCGTGAATCCCCGCGCGGCGGTAGCCCGTCTGACCACTGAGCAGGTGCGCGCTGAGGCCGATGTGGTAGGTCGTCATGGGAAGGATTATAGCGCGCCCGCGCGGATCAAGAACCGGAAAACAAGAGAAATGGTGAAGTCCGGAGTCGAGCATTCCGGATGCACCCTGGTGTCATCAGACACGGCGCACATTGGAGATGCGGATTTGGCACGATTCTTAGATGGGTTTTATCTGACTCTAATAATCATCAGATATCTTTAGATTATTGTTCAGAAACTATATGGAAAATGGAGAATTCAATGGACAAGCAAACCCTTATCAAGCACCTGAATCAGGACCTCGCCAACGAATTCCAGGCGGTGATCATGTACACCACCTATTCTTCCCAGGTTAAAGGCCCCTACCGGCCGCAGCTCGTCCAGTTCATGCAGGCCGAAATCGCCGATGAGTTGCTTCACGCCCAGTTCCTGGCCGACAAGGTCGCCTCGCTGGGCGGCAAGCCCACCACAACCCCGGCCGCCGTGCCCGCCGCCGCCAGCGCCAAGGCCATGCTGGAGAACATCGCCGCCGCCGAGCGTGACGCCATCGCCGGTTACACCGCCCGCGCCGAGGAAGCCCGCGCCGCCGGCGAGATTGGCCTCGCCATCCAGCTCGAGAACATGGTGCTGGACGAGACCGGCCATTACGAGGAAACGCTCAAGCTCCTGGCGGAGTGGGCATAGTCCCCGCGCGTTCCGGCGGGTGGTTCATCGAGCCACCCGCCGTTTTGTTTTTGGCTTCGCGCGGGAATCCGGCGCCGGTTGATCCCTCACGCCCGTGCAAGAAGTCGCCCGGATACTCCTGTCTTGCGGTAAAGTCAGGGTGTACGGCAAGAGCATCCTCCTTCTCTCACCGGAAAGGTTAGCGTCCCATGCCACCTACCGAAATCAGCCCTGACCTGCAAGGCAGGCTCCTGGTGCTGCAACAGGCCGAGATCACCGGTTATCAGACCTATTTGAAGCTGGCCGACATCACCAAGGATGCCCACAACCGCGAAACCCTGCGCAAAATCGCGGGCCAGGAACACCGCCACTACCAGACCTGGAAGCAGTACACCGGGCGCGATATCCAGCCGGAGATGGGCCAGGTGCGCTTCTTTTTCTGGGTCGCCCGGCTGTTCGGCCTGACCTTCGCCATCAAGCTGATGGAAAAGGGCGAGGAAGCCGCCCAGGCGGCCTACCGCGACCTCCTGCAAGTCATCCCTGAGATCGAGGAAATCCTGAAGGAGGAGGAACGCCACGAAACCGAGCTGATCGACATGATCGACGAGGAGAGCCTGAAGTACATCGGCTCGGTCGTGCTGGGGCTGAACGACGCCCTGGTGGAGCTGACCGGCACGCTGGCCGGGCTGACCTTCGCCTTCCAGAACACCCAGGTGATCGCCCTGGCCGGATTCATCACCGGCATCTCGGCCTCGCTGTCGATGGCCACCTCGGAATACCTGTCCACCCGCGCCTCCTCGGAAGGGGATCAGAATCCGGTCAAGTCGGCGCTGTATACGGGCATCGCCTACATCTTCACGGTCCTCTTCCTGATCCTGCCCTACCTCTTGGTGAGCAATTACCTGATCTGCCTGGTGTGGACTCTGGTGAACGCCATCCTGACCATCGCCGTCTTCAACTACTACATCTCGGTCGCCAAGGACCTGCCTTTCCGCCGGCGCTTCTCGGAAATGGCCGGGATCAGCCTGGGCGTGGCCCTGCTGTCCTTCCTGATCGGCGTCGTGGTCCGGACAGTCTTCGGGATCAACGTCTAGCCGCGCAGCCCGGCAGACCTCGGCCGGAGGGAACCACCGCGAAACCCGTATCCACGCGAGGATCGATCCGATGTAGAATGTGAAAAAAGAACAGGGGGCGCTTATGAAACTCCGCGTGCTGGTGATCGGCGTGATAGTGTGCCTGGCGTGGCCCGTCGCCGCCCAGGGCCCCGGCTCGACCTGCTCCACCCTGATCGACTCCGCCCTGAGCCTGGTCAACCGGGTCTGCACCGGCACGGCTCGCAACCAGGCCTGCTACGGCAATCCGATCCTTCAGGCCGAACCTCGTTCAGATGCCCCCGCCTTCGAATTCGACGCCCCCGGCGACCGGGTCGGCGTGGCCGACCTTTCCAGCCTGCGTCTGGGCGGGCTGGACCTCGACGCGCAGGCCTGGGGCATCGCCCTGCTGAGCTTGCAGGCCAACCTGCCCGACGTTCTGCCCGGCCAGAACGCGACCGTGCTCCTGTTCGGAGACGTCAGCCTGCGCCCGGTCGAGGTCGGGCCGCAGCTCCCCGCCACCATCCAGGCCGACAGCCCGGTCAACGTGCGCAGCCGCCCCTCCCAGAGCGGCGCGATCATCACCCAGCTTGCCCCCGGCACCGCGCTCACCGCCAGCGGACGCAGCGAGTCCGGCGACTGGCTGCGCGTCTTCCTGCCGGAAGGCGGGAGCGGCTGGGTCGCCTCGTTCCTGGTGCGCGGCGAGGGCGACCTGGCGGCGCTGGAGGTCGTAACCGAGGAGACGCCCGCCTACCGGCCGATGCAGGCCTTCTACCTCCAGACCGGCCTGGGCGCCCCGGAGTGCCAGGCACTGCCGGACAGCGGCGTGATCATCCAGACGCCGGAAGGCGCGGCCCGCGTCAGCCTGCTGATCAATGAGGTCGCCGTCGAGCTTGGCTCGACCGCCTACGTCCATTCGGACGCCAGCGGCGACCTGGTCGTGGCCGTGATCGAGGGGGAAGCCCGCCTGACCGCCTTCGACGTGACCCGTACCGTCCCCGCCGGGGGGCAGGCCACCATCCCCCTGGACGACGGCGGCGCGGCGGAAGGCCCTCCGGGCGCGTTGGAACCCTACGACCCGGCCCAGATCGAGCGCCTGCCGCTGGACGCCCTGGAAAGCCCGCCGGTCGAGGTGGTCGCGCCGCTGACCGAGGCCGAGATCGAGACCCTGAAAGTCTGCACCGGGGTCACGCTGGAGGGGGCCAACCTGCGCAGCGGCGGCGGCCAGTGGTGGCCGGTCATCGGCGCCCTGCCCGCCGGGACTTCGTTCCAGATCGTGGCGCGGGCGGACAACGGCTCTCCCACGCCCACCTACTGGCAGGTCGCCGAGGGCGGCTGGGTCATCGGCGATCTCGTCCAGACCACCGGCGACTGCGACAACCTGCCCTACATCCTGCACGAGGGCGCGCTCCTCGAAGTCAACCACTGCATGCGAGAAACAGGCCCTGGCTCTTTTGCCCCGCCCAATTTCAACATGCCGGTCGCCCTGCTCGTTATCCTGAGGCATTCCTATCCCGACGAAGCCACCGCAGTGGCCCAATACCAGAACAAACAACTGACGATCAACGGCCAGTCGATGGGCATCGACTATGGGAATCCATACTTCGGCACGGAAGGCTACTGGATTTCAGCCAGCGGGGTCAGTTGGCTGCCGCCCGCACCGGGCACGTATACCCTGGTGGGCAGCGGCTACCAGAACCACGTCTGCACGATCACCATCGGCCCCTGAGCGAGCCGGAGCGACTCCGCGCGCCTTGATCGCGTCCGGACAGCGGGAGCGCCTTACGCCCCTGTAAGCCGCCGATCCATCTCCACGTGCGGCCGGTCTGATCGCGGGTGCGATCAGGCCGGCCGCCTTTCTTTCCGGCCGCCGCACGCCAGACGCTCACTGTTCATTTAGGTTCAGGCAAGGAGGAGGACAACCCGCGCCTGCGGATGCCCTCCAATCCCCGCCCGACTCCTCCCCACTGCTGTAAGGCCCGCGCTCATCACGCTGTGCCAATCCGCCCGCTTTTCATCTCAATCCGCAAGCCGCAAGCAAGGTTCCGCACAGGAAACCCGCAGCAAACTTTGCCTTTGCCATAAAATTGGATTTTCTTTGTCCGTTTCTTTATAAATTTTTTATGATTCGTTTAGGAGTTGATTAAGAGGGTAGTTGCAAATAGGATACCAGTACCTCGGATTTGTTTGCTTCCTGTAAGGCCTTGTCAGGAAATTTATGTCGGACGCAAGGCGTAAGACTTACAATGAAGATACTGATTGCTCCGAAAAGCAATCCTATACGGTTTGAAAGGATTATCTAGCCGATAGGACACAGGCCCAAGGAGGTCAAAGCGCACGTTCAGTCACCGCCCATTCCATCATTGCAGCCTTCATTCCAACCCTTGCCCTAGTAGCTCAGGCAATCTCTGAATAGTGGCTCTCTTGTTCAGGAGGGGGATTTCCAAGTGAACCCTGTACACAGATTGATGCGCGCGGCCAGGTCGCCGGTCGGGGCTTTGTGTACCCTGATCGCGATTCTGGCGATGGCCGTTGCGCCTGCACTGGCCGTTGTGGCTCCCCCGGAGCCATCCACCTACACCGAGCCGGTCACGGTCGTCAAGTACAACGACCTGAACGGCAACGGCCGGCAGGACGCCGGCGAGCCTGGTCTGCCCAACTGGGCCTTTACCGTTTACAACGCCGGCGGGCAAGTTGCCTCCGGTAACACCAACGCCAACGGCGAGGTCGTCTTCAATCTGGCCAAAGGCACCTACTCAATCTGCGAGACGCTGACGAGCGGCTGGGAAAACACCGAGCCTGGGACGATCAACCCCACCTACGGCAAGCCGTGCCGGAGCGTCACCGTCGGGCAGGATGCCGGCCCGCTGACGGCCACGATCCGGCTCTACGACAGCAAAAACTCCACCTACCGGGTGGAATTTGTGAGCAAGGTAGGCACGACCTGGACCTACCGTGTCACCGAAGTTGCGGGCCGCAATCTGAGCCACTGGAACCTGGGCATTCAGAATTGCCTGGACCATGTGGTCAGTTCAACGCCACCCGGAGCCGTGTTAGGACAGGACGGAAGTACGGACTTCACCGGGATCAAGTGGAATACGCCGGACAGCTTCACCACCGGCGTGTTCTCGTTCACGCTTGATGCCGATTATCCGGCCGGCACGGTCATGGTTCTGGCAAAAGGCGGGACCACCCATGCTGTTCAGTCCATTATCGGCCCGGATTGCTCCGCGGACCTGACCCACGTGGCCTTCGGCAATCGCGAGGCGCTGGGCGGGATCGACGTGACCAAGCTTGTCGACTGGAATGGTTACCCGGTCAATACGGCCCAGACCTTCGAAATCTGCGTGGGCGGCAACTGCCAGACCATCGACTATGACGGCGGCACGCTTAACTTCAGCGGCCTGCCCGCGGGCAACTACACCCTGACCGAGACCAACCCCGGCACGGGCTGGACGGTCACCGGCTCCGGACAGACCGTGACCATCGTCGCCGGCCAGACTATCACCGCCACCATCACCAACACCCATGCCTGCCTCGACGGTGATCAAGACGGTGTCTGCGACAACGTGGATAACTGCGTCCGCATCTACAATCCCAACCAGGCGGACATGGATCAGGATGGCGTGGGCGATGTCTGCGACAACTGCGTCCGCCACGCCAACCCCGACCAGGAAGACACGGATGGGGACTATGTGGGTGACGCCTGCGACAACTGCCGCGGAACCTACAACCCCATGCAGGAGGATACGGATCGAGATGGCGTAGGCGACACCTGCGACAACTGCGATCTGGTTGCCAACCCTGACCAGACTGACAGCGACAGCGACGGCGTGGGCGATGCCTGCGATAACTGTGCCGCCTCCTACAATCCCGACCAGGAAGACCTGGATGAGGACGGTGTCGGTGACATCTGCGACAACTGCGCCGCCAAATACAACCCACTCCAGGAAGACGCGGACGGCGACGGCGTGGGTGACGCCTGCGATAACTGCATCAACAACGCCAATCCTAACCAGGAGGACGTGGACAAGGACGGCGTGGGTGATGCCTGCGATAACTGCGTCGACAACGCCAACGCCGACCAGTCCGACATGGATGGAGATGGAGTCGGCGACGTCTGCGACAACTGCGAGGGCACCGCTAATCCCGACCAGGCAGACGCGGACGGCGACGGCGTCGGTGATATCTGCGACGCCTGTCCGAATGGCAGTGGCATCGATGCGGACGCGGATGGCATCGACGATGCTTGCGACAACTGCAACAACACCTTCAATCCCGACCAGGCAGACACGGACGGGGATGGCGTCGGTGACGCCTGCGACAACTGCGTCACTACCGCCAACCCCGATCAGGCCGATATCGACGGGGACACTGTAGGCGATGTTTGCGATAACTGCCGCGAGACTCCCAACACGTATCAGCTCGACCTCGATCAGGACGGTATCGGCGACGTCTGCGACTGCAATGACCTCGACCAGGATGAAATCTGCGAGATTTTCGATAGCTGCCCGCTTGTCTACAACCCCGGTCAGGAAGATATCGACGCTGACGGCATCGGCGATGCCTGCGACGACTGCATCAATGTCGACAAGGATGGCGTCTGCGATGGCGTCGACAACTGCCCGCTGGTCGCCAACCCCGGCCAGGAAGATACCGACGCTGACGGCATCGGCGACGCCTGCGACACCTGCCTCGACGTCGACAAGGACGGCATCTGCGACACTGTCGACAACTGCCCGCTGGTCGCCAACCCCGGCCAGGAAGACGTGGACAAGGATGGCATCGGCGACGCCTGCGATGAGCCACTGACCTGTGCCCAGGCCATCAGTCTTGGCCTGTTGACCGGGCGCTTCACGGGTGACGGCGTCGGCCGGATCACCAACACCTCGAACCAGTCCTTCCTGGTAGGCCTCGCCTCCTACGAGAAGGTCGACGGCAACATCGACAACCAGCGTCTGTTCGACTGGGTTGAAGACACGATCCAGCCCGGCCAGACCATGAGCCTCTCGGTGGACGTGCCGGTCTGCGCATCTCAGGTGGACCTGTTCTGCGGCGAGCACATCGCGTCCTTCGCGGGCGGCGTCCGTTACGGCAACCGCCTGATCAAGGCCCAGCAGTTGGGCGGCACGGACTACTGCGCTTACGAATGCAGCATTGGCGCCATGACCGTCAACGGCCTGCCCGCGGATGGTATCCTGGGCGGCACGTACCAGGTCACCGCGACCTTCGCCGGGGCCAACCCGAGCAAGGTCACCTTCAACGTGAGTGGCCCGCAGACCTGGAGCCACACCGAGAACGCCTCGCCGTATGTCTTCCTGGGCGACGGCAAGTTCTGGAACACCTCCGGCATCCCCTATGGGGACTACAGCATGGCGGTGACTTCGTTCCAGAGCGGGCATCAGTGCGAGATGCAGACCTTCGCGCTGAGCTATCCGAACCCGTGCGTCGACCCCGACGAGGACGGCATCTGCGAGGAAGAGGATAGCTGCCCGCTGGTTCCCAACAGCGGTGAAGACCTCGATAACGACGGCGTCGACGACGCCTGCGACGAGTGCATCGACGTGGACGAAGACGGCGTCTGCGACGACGAGGATAGCTGCCCGCTGGTTCCCAACAGCGGTGAAGACCTCGACAACGACGGCATCGACGACGCCTGCGACGAGTGCATCGACGTGGACGAAGACGGCGTCTGCGACATCTACGATAGCTGCCCGTACACGCCCAATATCGGTGACTCGGACGGCGACGGCATCGACGACGCCTGCGACGAGTGCATC
>JARKOQ010000050.1 GCA_029976005.1 Aggregatilineales bacterium
TGCAGGATGCCGATCCCGCCCAGCACGATCACCGCCAGGGTGATGAGCTGGGTGAAGGCGATCATGCCGCCGGAAAAGTAGCCTGAATTCTTGTAGTCGTCGCGGCGGCTTTCCAGAAAACGCCGGTTTTCGCGGGCGAACTTCTGGCTTTCGAGGTCTTCGTTGGCGAAGGACTGCACCACGCGGATGCCCGCCAGCGTGTCCTCCACCTGGGCGTTGATGTCCCCGATCCGCTCGTGGCTGCGCCGGATCGCGGCGTTCATGCGCCGGTTGAAAACCAGGGCGTAGACCAGCATGACCGGCAGGAACAGGAAGACGATCAGGGTCAGCTCGACGTTGATCGTGACCAGCGCCACGAAAACCCCGATCAGGGTCAGCAGGCCCAGCGCCAGGTCCTCCGGGCCGTGGTGATACAGCTCGGACAACCACAGCAGGTCATGGGTCAGACGGGACATCAACTGGCCGGTCTGGTGCTCGTTGTAGAAGCTGAAGGACAGCTTCTGGTAGTGGTCGAAGAGTTCCTGGCGCATGTCGCGCTCCATCCGCGCGCCCATCATGTGGCCCTGGTAGTCCACAAAGAAGCTGCACAGGGCGTGGATCGCGACCAGCACCAGCATCAGCGCCCCGACGGCGAGAATCTGGCCGAGCGCGTCCGGGCCGCCTTCCGGCAAGACCTGCTGGGTGATGACCCTGGCTCCCTGCGGCAGGAGCAGCGTCACGGCGGACAGGATGAACGCGCAGGCCAGGTCCGCCAGGAACAGGCCCAGGTAAGGCCGGTAGTAGGACAGGAACTTCTTGAAGCGAGCATGCGCCCGTGGGCGGGTGTCAATCATGAAAGCTTTTGTCCCTCTGAATCAGGTCTTTGGTTGGCGGTGAAACGCAGAGGGGACAGGCGCGCCCGGCGGCGAGCGCGTTATCAGGCAGGCGGGCGATCACCAGGCGGCACACGTCACCTCACGGCGGGAGGTCGTCAGGCTGGCCGGATGAATCGGCGCTCAGGGGGTGTGGCTGGGAGGGTTTCCCCTCCAGAGGGGATCGGATCGGCTCTGGAGAAGGCCTAAGCGCAGCGGAATCGAGGCGTGCCTGCTTCGACCGCGAGGGCGATGGCGCTGGTGGATAACATGGGGGCGCCTCCTTTCCGTGGAATTGCGCGGACACTGCCAGAAATCGTAGCACGCCGCGCCGTATCCGGCAAGCGGAAAGCGATGCGGCAAAGCGTCTATGCGTCGAAGCGGCAAGCGAAAAGCAAAAAAAACGGCACAGCGCGCTGGCGTACCTGTTTTTCGCCTGACTCTTAGTGGTGCATCCGACAAGTCAGCATCGCAAAGAACAGGCATCTGTAGGGGCGGTTCGCGAACCGCCCCGGGCGACCCGCCGGTCGCCCCTACCCAACCATACCTTCGGGAATTTGCCGGACGAACCACTTAGGCGCTTTTCCTTGCCTCATGCCTCTTGCATCTTGTCTCCGGCCATGCCAACTGCCACTTTAGTTTGATCCCAACTACGGGTAGAATGGGAAGGGTTTGTTTGTGGTGCTGCGGTCGCCCCTCCGCCGGTCGTAGCTGAGTGGTATTGACGGGACACATGAACGACAGGACTTTAGACGTACTCGAACTGCCCAAAATCCTGGAGCGGCTGGCGGCCTATACCAGCTTCAGCGCCGGGCGGGACCTGGCGCTCAGCCTCGTCCCCACCACGCTGCTGGACGAAGCCCTGGAGCTTCAGCAGGAGACGACGGAAGCGCGCCTGCTGCTGGAGGAGAAGAGCAACATCACCCTGGGCGGAGTCTTCGACATCCGCGAGCCGGTCATCGCCGCCAAACGCTCGATCACGATCGAGCCGAGCACCCTGCTCGACATCCTGACCACCCTGCGCCGGGCCTCGACCCTGCGCCGCCAGCTCACCCGGATGCGCGGCCAGGTGCCGCGTCTGGCGATGATCGCCGATCTGATCGAGGAATGCCAGGCCGTGCAGGAGGAGATCGCCCGGATCGTCAATGACCGGGGCGAGATCAACGACGGGGCCAGCCCCCGGCTGGCGATCATCCGGCGCGACCTGCGGATCGCCTTCGAGCGCCTGCAAAGCAAGCTGGCCTCGATCATCAACAGCGCGACCAACGCCAAATACCTCCAGGAGCAGATCATCACCCAGCGCAACGGGCGCTACGTGATCCCGCTCCGGGCGGAGTTCAAGGGCCGCATCAAGGGCATCGTCCACGATCACTCCTCCAGCGGGGCCACGGTCTGGATCGAGCCGACCAGCACGGTCGAGCTGAACAACGCCTGGCGCGAGTTGCAACTGGAAGAAGAGGATGAAATCCGGCGCATTCTGACCGAGCTGACCCGGATGATCGGCCACGAATCGGACTTCATCGTGCGCACGGTGGAGATCATGGCCCGCCTGGACGTGATCTTCGCCAAGGCGCTCTACGCGGAAGCGATCCGGGCCAGCGCGCCCAAACTGACCGGCTTCCGCGACATGGCCGGCAAAGGCGTCGCCGGGCATCCGGGCAGCGTCCTGCACCTGCCGGAAGCGCGCCACCCGCTGCTCAATCAAGACACGGTCGTGCCGATCGACGTCTACCTGGACGACGACACCTACGTCCTGGTCATCACCGGCCCCAACACCGGCGGCAAGACGGTCGCGCTCAAAACGGTCGGCCTGCTGACCCTGATGGCCCAAACGGGCCTGCACCTGCCCACCGCCGAGGGCGCGGAACTGAGCGTTTTTGAAGGCATCTACGCCGACATCGGCGACGAGCAGAGCATCGAACAATCGCTGAGCACCTTCAGCGCCCACATGACCAACACCATCGCGATCCTGGAGGCGTGCAACAGCCGCTCCCTGGTCGTGCTGGACGAGGTCGGCGCGGGCACCGACCCGGCGGAAGGCTCCGCCCTGGCCCGCGCCCTGCTGGGCACGCTCCAGCGGCGCGGCGTGACCACCCTGGTCACGACCCACCACCCGGAGCTCAAGGTGTGGAGCCACGAGCAGCCCGGCGTGCGCAACGCCTCGGTCGTCTTCGACCTGAAAACCCTGGCCCCGACCTACCAGCTCGTGATCGGCCTGCCGGGCCGTTCCAACGCGCTGGCGATCGCCAAAGGGCTGGGCATGAGCGAGGCGATCATCGAGGAAGCGCGCGGCATGATCACCACCGAGGCCATGATCGCCGACGACCTGCTCGACGAGATTCACCGCACCCGCGACGACATCCGGCGCGACAAGGCCATGATCGCCGCCCTGCGCAAGGAGACCGAGCAGGCCCACGCCATCCTGGAAGAGCGCCTGGATAACATCGAAACCGAGCGCCGCCAACTGCTGGCTCAGGCCCGCGAGGAAGCTCAGGCGGAGCTGGAAGACCTGCGGGCCGAGATGCGCCGCATGCGCCGCCGCCTGCAAGCCGCCGGGCAACCGCTGGAAGCCCTGCGCGAGGTCGAAGGTTCGGCCGAGGACCTGGAAGCCGAGATCGAGCAGCCGATCACCCGCGCCACCAGCCTGCCGGAAGGCTTCGTGGAGGAGCGCCCGCTGCGCCTGGGCGATCTGGTGTGGGTGCATTCGCTGAACACCGAGGGTGTCATCACCGAGGTCAGCCGCGACGAGGTCGAAGTCCAGATCGGCCGGCTGCGCCTGCGCGCCCGGCTGGATGATGTCTCCGCTCGCAGCAAGGGCGAGAGCAAGCGCGGCGACAAGCCCGCCCAGAAACCCGCCCCCAGCCAGCCCCACGAGCGCGAAGCGCCCCCCCAACGGGCCAAATCGCCGGGGCTGGAGCTGGACCTGCGCGGCACGCGCGTGGACGACGCCCTGCCCCAACTGGAGGAGTACCTGGACGCGGCTTACATGGCCGGGCTGCCCTTCGTGCGCATCATCCACGGCAAGGGCACCGGCGCGCTGCGCAAGGCCGTGCAGGACATGATCCAGACGCACCCCCTGGCGCGAAGCTGGGAGCGCGGCAAGCCCAACGAGGGCGGCGACGGCGTGACCGTCGTCCTGCTGGCGACGCACAACTAACGCACAAAAAAGGACGGGGCGAGACGCTCCGTCCTTCATTTTGGCTGTTCTGGGGCGACGGACGGGTCGGTGACCCGTCCCTACACGCCGCCCTCGTTTTTCGCCTCGACGCCTGCCGCTTAGACGCTTTGCTCTGGCCTCGGCGCAGCGATGCTGCGCGGCCTCTGTATTTCTTGCCTCGCGCCGCCGGGTGCGTTATCCTGTTCGGCGGGGGTGGATGTGTCCCGGTGGATGCCCCAGTCTTCAAAATTGGTGGCGGGCTGCGCAGAGCAGGCCGCGGTGGGTTCGACTCCCATCCACTCCCGCCTGAGAAGAAGCGCGGGGATCGTCGCGTGTGACGATCCCCGCGCTTGGTTTATCCGGCCGGGCGCAGCGACCCGATCCACAGCTCCGGGCCGAAGCCCTCGGCGCTCAGGTCCACCCAGCGCCCGGTGATCCGCACCGGCTGCCCGGCGTAGCGCCCCAACACCTCCGCGACGCCCGCCGCGTAGACGGGCAGCTCCCCCTCCGCCGTGACCAGCGCGAAGCTCAGCGCGTCGCGCGTGTTCGGGCCGGGGGCGACCTGGCGCGGCTGGAGCACGCCCATCCAGACCTGCTCCGGCTCCGGGCGATCCCGGTACCAGACCTGCCCGGCGAAGACGACCGTCTCCGGCGCGGGCGGACGCGGCAGGCCGTCCAGCAGCCGGGCGCACAGCCCGGTCTGGAGCAGGACGGCGGCCAGCGCCGCCGCGGCCATCGAACGGATCAGTTGGGCGCGCGGCCGGATCATCACGACTCCTCGAACTCAGGGTTTGTGTCATGCCTACCTCACCCCGGAGCAGCCCTGCGGGTTGCTCCGCCAAACAGCCAACGGAAGCCCCTCTCCATTTTCATGGAGAGGGGTTGGGGTGAGGTGCGTTTCTAGCGCAGCCGCACGTGCGACGCCCAGTAGACCACCTGGGTATCGGTTTCCATGTTGTAGGCCCGGATGCGCAGAATCCAGCGGCCGTTGGCAACCCGCCCGCTGGCCTGGGCGCGCTCGAACACGCTCGGCACCGAGATGCTGCGCCCCTGCACGTTGCCGCTCGGATCGATCAGGTACAGGTCGATGTCGTTGTGCGGGTCGAGCGTCACGAACAGGACGCGCTGCGCCCATTCCGGCCACCACAGGGCGGCGTCGAACGTGTTGGCGTTCTCGCCGCTGATGGTGATCGGGATGTCGATCGTCTGCCCGCGCGCGATCGTGACCTTGCCCCACCAGGCCCAGCCATCGGTCGGCAGGCGCAGCGGCCCGGCCCCGCTGGTGTTGTTGAAGGGCCAGGTCTGCTGGCCGGACAGGATCATCTGGGCGTACACCTGGCCGGGATCGATCGAGAAGCTCGCGCCGCGCAGCCAGTTGCGCAGCAAGGCGGCCGCGCCCGCCGCGAAGGGCGTCGCGCCGCTCGTCCCGCCGAAAGTGCGCAGGGCGGTATCGGAGGCATTGCTGGCCGTCTCGGCGTTGGTCGGAGCCTGGATATCGGGTTTGATCCGGTTGTCCCCGGCCGGGCCGCGGCTCTGGCTGTTGACCTGGTTCTGCGACTGGACGTCGAAGTTACCCACGCCCAGCACGCGGTGAGCCACCGCCGGGACGTTGACCGTGCTGGCATTGGGGCCGTTGTTGCCGTTGGCGGCGATGATCACCGCCCCGGCGTCGAAGGCATTATCGGCCGCGACCGCGATCGCGTCGAAGTAGTCGCCGCTGCCCTGCATCTCGGCCACGATTACCCGGTCCAGGACGCGCACCGCCTCCTGGAAGCCGCGCACCGCCGCCCCCGAATCCAGGAAGCCGTTGCAGCCGCCGCCCGAATTGAAGCTGGTCGGGTAGACCTTGAAGCTATCGAGGGTGATGGCGGTCACGCCCCGGAAGGCCGCGCCCGACCGGTCGTTGCCGGTGATGATCCCCGCCGAGGACGTGCCGTGATTCCAGCAGTCGTCGTTCGGGTTGAGGCTGCCGCCGGTGTTGCAGTTGGCCCCGCCGTTGACGCAGTCGCGCGCGAAGTCGACGTGATCGGGGCTGTTGAACTGGACGTGGCTGAAGCGCACCCCGGTATCCAGCAGGCCGATGAAGCCGCCGGTCTGGCCCAGGTTGAAGTAGGGGTCGCTGTTCATCCGCGCCCGGCCGTCGTCCACGTCGTCAGCGTTGTTGCCGTTCTGGGGCGGCTCGTCCTGGGTGTAGTTGGGCTGGAGGTAGAGGATATCCTCGCGCTCGGCCAGCTCGGCCACGGCCCGGATCGGCATCTCGACCACCATGCCCCGGATCAGCCAGAAGGTCTCGATCACCTCGGCCTCGTAACGCTCCTTCAGCTCGGCCCCGATTTCCTGGTAGAACCCGGCCCGCCGCTCGGTGAGCTGGGCTACCAGGGCATCGGCGCGGGCCAGCAGCTCGCGGTTGCGGCCCGAATCGCGCGGCTCGTTGATGGCCGGCTCCGGGAAGCGCGGGATGTCCATGTCGTCCGCGAACACGATCAGGATCAGGTCGCGCTCGTCGGGGCGGGTATCCAGCCACTCGCGCAGCAGAGGGTGGATTTTCGTGGGCGGCTGCGGCTCCGGCACGTCCTCGCGCTCTTTTTCCTCGAAGGGCGTGTCGGTGATGGCGTCGCCGGGCAGCTCCTCGCGGGTCATGTCGGCGATCTTGGCTTCCTCGAACAGCGCGCCGTAAATGATATTTTGCGGGTCTTCATCTTCCCGCCCGGCGACCGGGTCCTCTGCCGGTTGGGGCGTGTCCGTTACCCGAGGCTCAGGCGTAAAAGTCGCGGTCGGGGTCGCGGTTGGAGCAGTCGGGTTGCAGGCCACGACCAGCAGGGCCAGCGTCGTCAATAACAAGAACACTTTTTTGAACATGCGGGGTCACTTTCCTGGCGGGCCTGCCGGAGGCAGAGCCGCCCTGCGTTGCGGGAGGGGCATGAGCGAGCAGCGCGCGGACTTAATAAAGGGCGCTGGCCGGGACGAACGACCAACAACTGTCGGTTACTCAGGCAAGGTGGGTTCAGGGCATGGACAGGCAGCACATTCGATTGGGCGGCTGGCGGGCAGGAAGCACGAACCCATCCCCCGGCGCATGGTCTGGCCGGGGCGGGCGTCGGGAGAATCGCCGTCCGAGGGGCACCGGCCGGCGAACGAGGTCGACTTTAATTACACTCCATTTTGTCCGATTTTGTCAATTGCCCCCTTGGTACTCTCGAATGCCCATCCCACCGGCCATCGGGGTAGGCCAGCCAGACAGAACTGTAACCCGTGTGACAGGTCTGTAACCCCCGCACAATCGCCCCGTGACATCCGCCTGATACACTGTCGGTAGTGTGCTGCCCGTGCCTATGTATCCCACAAGGAGAGCCGCATGAACAAACCCTGGCGTTCGCTCGCACTGCTGGTCGTCATCGTCCTGATTGGAGTGGCCGCATACGACGCGGTTGCCCACAAGACATTCTCCGGATCGAAGATCATGTTCACCGCCCCCGGTGGGCGAGTCGAGTTGGAGAATACCGGCGGCGAACCAGTCGCCGCGGTGATGACCGCTTCCGCGCGTTTCACCATTGCCAGCGCCGACAACGCGGTCGAGATTGTCGGGGATACCCGGCAGCGCGTCGGCAACCGGAATGTCATGAAGTACGAGGGTGAGCTGCCGGCCGGCGCGCTGGACCTGCGTATCACGCGCGGCTCTGACGTGACCTTCGACCTGACCGCCAACAACGGCGAACTGCGGGCCACGGTGATCCCGCGCGAGTCCGGTGACGCATTGCCCGTCATCCTCATCGCGATTGGGCTGATCCTGGGCGGGCTTTTCCTGCTCTACCGCTGGAATCAGGCGCTGATCACCGGCATCCTGAAGCGCCGCTCGACGCTGCCCGAATCCGTGCCCGTACTGCCAGACAGCCGCTAACCCTGCTCGCCTGGCGCGCGCCGAGGGCTGAGGAAAACCTGTCCAGCCCTCGGCTTTGCCTTTCCAGACAGCCGAATCATGTTATGCTCGTCCCCACAGGGCACGTCGCGCAAACAGCCAGATGGGATTCGACTATGGAGATTCGCACCAGAGTATTGCTGGTCGATGACGAGACGGCGATTACCGACAATCTCAAACCGCTGCTGGAACGATCCGGCTTCGACGTCGCCTGTGCAGCCGATGGTGAACAAGCCCTGAACACGATCGTGACCTTCGTGCCGGACTTGATCGTGCTCGATGTGCTGATGCCCGTCCGGGACGGCCGGGAAGTGCTGCGCTGGTTGCGCCAGAACAGTAACTGGACGCCGATCATCCTGCTGACCCAGGTCGGCAACGCCACCGAGCGCGCCATGGCCCTGGAAGAAGGCGCGGACGACTACCTGAACAAACCCTTCGATCCTTTTGAGTTGATCGCGCGGATCCGCAGTGTGCTGCGCCGCAACCGGCCCGGACGCCCGCCGCTCGTCACGGCCCGCCGGCTCGTCAGTGGCATTTTGAGCCTGGACCGGATGTCGCGCCGGGTCACCCTGGCCGATCAGGTCTTGAACCTGACCCCCAAAGCGGTCACGCTGCTCGAATACCTGATGACGCATGCCGACGAGCTGATCACGCGCGAGCGCCTGCTGGATGCGGTCTGGGGATGGGATTATCCGGTGGGTACGCGCGCCGTCGATACGCGTATCGCGGAACTGCGGCGCGCCATGCAGGATGATCCTAACCAGCCGCGCTACCTGGAAACCGTCCAATCCCAGGGTTACAGGTTTATTGCCGAGGTAATCGAGGGATGAGATGGGCAGGACGTTTCATCGTGCTGCTGCCGGCAGCCGCTGCCGTGCTCTTCGTGGTGATCCTGGCTCATCTGGGATTACTCGAACTGACCATCTCGTTGAACGCGGACCTGGATGTGATCCTGATTCTGGCCGGCGTGGCCCTATCCATCATTCTGGGGCTGGTGATCAGCATCCGTACCAGCACCGAGTACATGCGCCAGCGCGCCATCCGGCAGGCGCTCAATCAGATCGCCACCGATCATGTTGGGTTTTTGCACCGGCTCGACCACGAGATCAAGAACCCGCTGATGGCGATCCGGGCAGCCCTTGCCAACCTGAACGACGTCGACGACGCCGCGACCCGCCAGGCCATCCGCGACACGATCGAGGCTCAGGTGCTCCGCCTGAGCCTGCTCAGCAATAACCTGCGCAAGATCGCGGACCTGGAAACCCATCCCCTGGAATGCATCCCGCTCGATCCCGGAGACCTGCTCAAAGAAGCGCTGGCGATGGCCTCGGATAATCCGGCCTGTGCCGACCGCGACCTGCGCGTTCAGATCGCCGAGTCACTGCCCGCCCTCCTGGCCGACCACGATCTGCTGATCGCGGCTCTCTACAATGTGCTGGACAACGCGATCAAGTTCTCCCGGCCTGGGGATCGAATCCTTGCCCGCGCCTTTGAGGAAGGCGATCGTCTCATCTTTGAGGTCGAGGACAACGGGCCGGGAATCGCGCCCGAAGACCTGCCTCACATCTGGGAGAACCTGTTCCGAGGCCGCGATGCCCACCGGGTGCCAGGCAGTGGCATAGGTCTGGGGCTGGTGCGCTCCATCGTCCAGCGGCATGACGGCACTGTAACCGTCGCCAGCCAGCCGGACGCTGGCACCACGGTCACAATCGAGTTGCGTCCCCACCGGTCCGACCTTTGATCTCTCCCCGGCAGGCATGATCCGCGTTCCCCCCGAGGATCGGCCTGCCCCCAAACGCACGCGGGCGGCGCGAGGAGTGCGCCGCCCGCCCCTTGGAGGAGAGAGCCTGCGGTGGTCAGACCCCCGGAGGCTCGTATATGCGAAAGTTGCCGCTGAGGTGCAGCAGGGCCATCATGGATAGCAGCCCGCTGTAGTAGCGCCACTGGCCGGTCGGCAGCGGGGTGTTCCAGAAGGCGTCAATGAATTCCCACCCGATCGGGTCGGTCGCGGCCAGGGCCGCGGTCGCGTTCATGGCGACCAGCCCTTCGGAGTGCCAGGGCGTCAACCCTTCCCCATCGAGGGTGTACTTGTCGACGTAGGTACGGATGCCCTGGGCGTAGAAGAAATTCAGGTAGCGATTGGCCCATTCGATCTGCCAGGGATCGGCCGCGAACCAGGCGTAGTCGACCGCGACGTTCATCCCGATCCGCCAGGCGTCGGCGTAGAAGAACTCGCCGTAGTCGCCGGAGGGCTTTGGTTCCCCGGTGAACAGGGCGTAATCGGGCATCAGACCGGTTTCGGGGTGGGCCGTGGTCGGCCAGAAGCCCCGGCTGACCTGGGCCGCCTCCGCCCAGAAAGTGTTGTCCTCGTCCGCCCAGCGCGCCCACAGTTCGTAGAAGTGCGGCAGGTGGTAGGACGGGTCGGTGAACCGCGAATTTTCCCCCACGCGCGGCACGAACACGACCATCTTGCTATCCGGGTCGAAGGCGTTGGTGGCGATGCCGCCCTCTTCGGCCTTATGCAGCATGGTGTGCAGGATGGCGTTGGCCTCGGCCTGGTAGTTATAGATGCCCTCGCCGTTCCCCCAGCGCGCCGCCGCGAAGAACAGGGCCATGACGAACCATTCTTCGCCGTCCGGGGCCGGGTTGGAGTCGATTACTTCGCCGTCCGGGCGGCAGTGCCAGGCAAAGTACCCGGCGTAGGGGCCGTCCTCGTTGTACATGTAGGTCTTGGCCCAGGTCCAGATCCGGTTGAATTCCTCTTGCTTGTCGAGCTGGACGGCGATCATCATCCCGTAGGACATGCCCTCGCTGCGCACGTCGCTGTTGCCGGTGTCGAGCAGGTAGGCCATGTCATCGCCGACCGGGTAGTAGACCCGCTCGGTGACGTCATTGCCGTAGAAAAGCTGCTGCCAGTCGGCTTCGATCCGGGCCTGGATATCGGCCTCGGCGATGCCGGCCTCGGCCAGCAGGTTGCGATACTGGCCGCTGGCGTAAGCGCCCACGTCGGGCGGGGCCAGCGGCGGGCGGTTGCCCTGCGCGCTCAGCGGACTGCTGCCAATCATCATCGCCACCACCAGGAGAACGGGTACCCAGCGTCTCATGTCAGCTCACCTCGACCGGCGTGGTATAGACCTTGTGGTCGCCCACTTCGCTGACCGGCCCCTCGATCTCGAAGCAGCCGGTCTGGCGGATGTCCGCGCACGACGCGCCGACCATGACCACCACCGCGCCCGGCTCCACCACGTAACGCATCCGGGCATCGAAGAAGCCCAACTGGCTGACCGCCAGGTGGAAGGTCAGCGTGCGGCGCTCGCCCGGCTGGAGATGGAGGCGCTTGAAGCCCACCAACTGCTGGACCGGACGGGTCACGCTGGCGACCGTGTCGCGCACATAGAGCTGGACGACTTCGTCCCCGGCGCGCGGGCCGGTGTTGGTCACAACGACGCTGATCCGGACGAGATCGTGGGCCTGCGGCTGGCGGGGCGCGATCTGGAGGTCGCTGTAAGCGAAGGTCGTATAGCTCAGGCCGTGGCCGAAGGGATACAGCGGCCGGACGCTCATGTCCACGTAATCGCCGTACCAGTGGGAGCGCCCGCCGGACGGCTTGTGGTTGTAATACAGCGGCACCTGGCCCACCCCGCGCGGCATAGACACGGGCAGCCGCCCGGCCGGGTTGAGTTCGCCAAAGAGCACGTCCGCCACCGCCGAGCCGCCTTCCTCGCCGGGAATCCAGGTTTCCAGCACGGCCGGGATGTGCTCGGCGATCCAGGGCAGGGCCAGCGGGCGACCGTTGACCAGCACCACGACCACCGGCGTGCCGGTCGCCGCGACCGCTTCCACAAGCTGTTGCTGGACGCCGGGCAGGTCGAGCGTGGCCCGGTCGACCGCCTCGCCGTCGGTGGACTGGTGGGTGAGGCCCGACCGGGCGCCCACGACCACCACGGCCACGTCCGACTGGCGCGCGGCTTCCACCGCCGCCTCGAAGCCGTCGGTCGAGGGATCGGTCACGTCGCAGCCCTGAGCGTAACGCACCGCCGTGCCCGCGCTCACGGCAGCCCGGATGCCCGCCAGGATCGTGACCATCGGCGGATACAACTCGGACAGGTCGCCCCGGAAGGGATGCTCCGGGGTCGGCACGGCCGACTCCGGGCCTTCGGCCTGCATGGTCTCCAGGTGGGCGGGATAGTGATAGTCGCCCTGGAGCAGGCGCGGGCTATCCGCGTGGGGGCCGATCACGGCGATCGAGCCGAAGTCCTTGCGCAGGGGCAGCAGATCGCCCTCGTTCTTGAGCAGCACGATCGACTCGGCGGCCACCCGGCGGGCCAGGGCGCGCTGTTCGGCCGTCTCGAAGGCCTGAGCTACCGCCGCCGGATCCGCGTAGGGTTTTTCAAAGAGGCCCAGCCGGAACTTCAGGCGCAGTATGTTGGCGACCGCGGTATCGACCAGCCCAGGGTCGATCCGGCCATCGGCCAGCCCCTGGCGCAGCGGCTCACCGTAACACACGGAGGCAGGCAGCTCGATGTCGATCCCGGCCTCCAGAGCCAGGCGGGCGGCCTCGGTCTGGTCGGCGGCGACGTGATGGTAACTGAGCAGATTCTCGACGGTGAAATAGTCGGCGACCACCGCGCCCTCGAAGCCGATCTCGCCGCGCAGCAGGTCGCCGAGCAGCCCGCGCGACGCCCCGCAGGGGATGCCGTCCAGCTCGTGGTAGCCGTTCATGACCGTCGCCAGCCCGGCTTCCTTGATGGCCGTCTCGAAGGGGGCGGCGTAGATTTCGCGCAGCTCGCGCTCCGGGATGTGCGACGGCGCCCAGTTGAGGCCGCCTTCCGACGCGCCATACCCGGCGAAGTGCTTGCCGGTGGCGGCCACGCCGTCCGCCAGGTCCCCGGTCTGCAAGCCGCGCACGTAAGCCGAGCCAATCTGGCCGATCAGGTACGGGTCTTCGCCGTAGGTCTCCTCGGAACGTCCCCAGCGCGGATCGCGAATCACGTCCAGCACCGGGGCCAGAGCCTGGCGCGCGCCCACGGCCAGCAGTTGCCGCCGGATTTCGTAGGCCATCTGCTCGACCACGGCGGGATCCCACGTGGCGGCCTGGCCGAGCGCCTGGGGGAAGCAGGTCGCCCCGCGCGCCAGGTAGCCGCCGCAGCTTTCCTCGTGGATGATGGCCGGGATGCCCAGGCGCGTCTGCTCCACCAGGAAACGCTGGAAGGCGTTGAGCACCGCGGCGCTTTCCTCAGGCAGCAGCGCGGTCGCGCCGCCAATCCGGGTGATCTGGCCAATCCCGTGCGGGATTTTTTCGGCGG
Source organism: Aggregatilineales bacterium (assembly GCA_029976005.1). Classification (GTDB taxonomy): domain Bacteria; phylum Chloroflexota; class Anaerolineae; order Aggregatilineales; family Ch27; genus JARKOQ01. The sequence continues at coordinate 13,231 of JARKOQ010000050.1, forward strand.
CCAGGGCCGGGTCGAACGCACCATTCACCAGCAGATCGCGCGACCAGAAGCAGCCGATCTGAGCCAGCTTTTCGTCCAGAGTCATCCGGGACATCAGGTCCACGACCCGCGCCTCTACCGGCTGGGCGGGCTGTTGATACACAGGGCGATCAACGCCTGACATGTTCACCTCACTTTACGTTCGGGCGGTTCGGGGCCGCTCGATCCTCAACCGCTGCGCCGGAGACACCCTGCGGGCCGGCAATCGAGTCAACGCATCCAATCCAACCGGGCGTGCAGTCCGGCGGGGTTACCCTTTCAGCTCGCCGCCGGTCAGGCCGGTGACGATATAGCGTTCCGTGAACAGGTAGAAGATCACCGCCGGAATCATCAGCAGGGTCACATAGGCCATGATCCCGGCCCAGTCGGAGCCAAACTGGCCCTGGAACTGCATGATTCCCAGCGGCAGCGGCCACGAGGCGGGTTCGGCCAGCAGGATCAGCAGCGGCAGGAAATACTCATTCCAGGCGGCAATCACCTGCAGGGTCGCTACCGCCGCCAGCGCCGGGCGCGAGATCGGCAGCAGGATATAGCGGAAGAAGCCGAAGGTCGTGCAACCGTCGATATACGAGGCGTCCTCCAGCTCGGAGGGAATGCTGCGGAAGAAACCGCGCAGGATGACGGTCGAGCCGGGCAGGCCGAAGGCCACCATCGGCAGGATTACCCCCCACAGGTTATTGATCAGGCCCAACTGGCGGATCTGGATGAAGATCGGCAGGATCGCCACCGTGATCGGGAAGAGCAGGCCCAGGGTCAGCAGGTTGAAGACCAGCCCCTTGCCGAAGAATTCCACCCGGGCCAGGACGAAAGCCAGCATCGACGACAGCAGGACGACCAGGACCGGCACGCCGGTGGCCAGCAGGAGGCTGTTCTTGAAGGCGATCCAGAAGCTCGTGTCCGCCAGAATCTTGGTGTAATTCTCCCAATGGATGCCCGTCTTGGGCAGGCCAAAAGGCGTCGTCAGGAATTCGCCCGTGGTGCGGATGCTGCCCAGGATGGCGGTCAGCACCGGGCCGAACATGACAATGGCGAGGGCCGTCAGGAGAGCATATTTGACGATCGTCAGCAGCGTTGCCTTGGTGTTGATGTGGGTGGTGATGCGGGTACCGATGTGTGTGTTGGTGGTCATGGTTGGCTCTCCCCTAGGCCACTTCGCTGACGTAGTCCTGGCGCATCACGATCCGCTGGTAGCCGAGCGAGAAGGCCAGGGTGGTCAGGAACAGAACCACGGCGATGGCCGCGCCATAGCCCAGATAGAAGCGTGTGATGCCATATTTGTACATGTAGGTGACGAGCAGCTCGGTGGAATTGACCGGCCCGCCCTTGGTCAGCGTCCAGACCAGAACGAACTGCTGGAAGGAGCCGAGGACCGAGAGGTAGATCGTCATGCGGATGGTGCTGCCCATCATGGGCAGGGTCACGTAGCGCAGCACGTCGATCTCCGACGCCCCGTCGATCCGGGCGGCTTCCTCCAGGTCCTTGGGGACGCCTTGCAGCCCGGCCATGTACAGGATCATGTGCAGCCCGAAGTACTTCCAGGTGATGACGAAAAATACGGCCACCAGGGAAGTATCGCGGTTGCCCAGCCAGGTCTGAAACTCGAAGTTGGGGATGATGCTGGAGAAAAACACGTTCACCAGGCCTGAGGTGGGATGGTAAACGTACATCCAGATGATTGCGGTGACCACCTCCGAAAACACGTAGGGGATGAAGAACGCGGCCCGGTACAGGTTGCGGCCGGGCAGTTTGCCACGTCCCACCAGCAGCGCCAGTCCCAGAGCCAGGGGGAGCTGAAGCGCGAGCGACAGCACCACGATCGCCAGACTATGCTGGAATGACATCTGGAAGATTTTGTCGGCGAACATGCGTTGGTAGTTGCCGATGCCCAGGAATTTCTCCAGCGGGCCGAAACCGTTCCAGTCATAGAGGCTGAACTGGAGAGACTGCACAACCGGAATCACCAGGAAGAGGATGAAGACGAGCATTCCCGGCAGGACAAAGGCCAGGACGGTCAGACCCTTGTTGATCTCCCGATTGCGCTTGTCTCGTTCGATCTCGGATGAGGATCGGGGTAGCACCCGGTAGCGTGGGACAGACATAGCCGCGTTCCTTAGACTCTATCTTGTGCGATGACAGCCCGAGGGCGAAGGGAAAGGAGAGTGGGGATACGGACGTATCCCCACTCGTCGATCACTCTTGAGACTACTGGGCCAACTCCACCGCGGCCGAGTCTTCGATCATCTGGGCCACTTCTTCGGGCGACATCGTGCCCGCGAAGAGCTGCTCCACGGCGTCCAGGACCGTGCCGGCCAGAGCGGGCGGCAGGAACTGGTCGTAATAGAGCTGGAAGTAGCCAGCGTTGTTACGGGCCTCAAGGATCTGCAGGGTGATCGGGTCCGTGATGCTCGCGTCCGCGCCAACGACGGTCGGCGGGGAGAACAGGCTCAGGCCGGCCGACTGGTTTTCCAGGCTGGTCAGGAACTTGAGGAAGTCGATCGTCTCATCCGGGGCATTCACGCCGACGGCAAAGCCGTCACCGCCACCCAGGACGTCGGAGGGATCGCCCGCGCCGCCTTCAACCGCCGGGAAGGGGAACCAGCCGAGGTTTTCGGTGACGCCTTCGCCGCTCTCGCTGTTGGTTTCCTGGTTGCCGGGAGCCCACTGGCCCATCAGCTCCATGGCCGCCAGGCCATTGCCCATCTGCGCGCCTTCGTCACCGAAGGTCATGCCCAGGAAGCCATCCGGGAACGGCTCCAGCGCGATCAGATCAGCCAGGAGCTGGCCTGCCTGAACGAAGGGTTCATCGGCGAAGGAACCTTCACGGGTGTAGGCCTTGAGGAAGGCGTCCTGCCCACCGGTGCGGATCGCCAGGTAAACCCACCAGAAGTGCCCAGGCCATCTGTCCTTGCCGCCCAGGGCGATCGGGGTGATGCCGGCTTCCTTCAGGGCTTTGACGGCGTCGATGAACTCGGACCAGGTCGCGGGCGGGTTCTCAGGATCGAGGCCGGCCTGCTCGAACAGGGCCTTGTTGTAGAACATGCCGACGGCGCCCCAGCGCCACGGCACGCCGTAGTATTCGCCGTTCTGGCCGAACAGCTCAACGGTGGCCGGCGAAGCGAACGAGTCGTACCACTCGCCTTCCAGCTCGGCGCTGATGTCGCGCAGCATGCCGGCATTGGCGTAGTTCCACAGACCACCACCACCCCAGGCCTGGAACAGGTCGGGCGGATCGCCCGCTTGCATGACCGTGGTCAGTTGGGTCTTGAAGGCTTCATTTTCCAGGATCGTGATCTCGATGGTCACGTTCGGATGGGCTTCCATGTACGCATCGGCAATCCCTTGGAAGATAGCCGCATCCGCTTCGGCGGTCGCGATGTGCCACCAGCGAATGGTGACCGGGTCCTGGGCGGAGGCCACAGTCGGGGCCACCATCACGACCACGAGTGCAACAAGGACAAACAGGCGTACCAGCTTCTTCATCTTTAACTCCTTATTGTGCTATAGTGAAGCAACCTCATCACGACCCGGATCGCGAGGGCATGGATCAGCCGTTGCCCCGGCTGGACCTGACCGGTCCGGGTCACTCCTGACCAGAAGAGCGTGTCCGCGGATTCCAGAACTTCAGACTGACGCACCTCCTCTCCCCACCGTCTGGGATGATGGAAGCCCATTCAGGGGCTGGCAGGAATCGCGGATGATCAGTTCTGTGTCGAACTCAATCCGCCTGACTACCCCCGAAGGGCACTCGATTTCCTCAAGCAGCATCCGTGTGGCCTGGCGTCCCATCTCGTACAGGGGCTGGCGAACGGTCGTCAGCCGGGGATGGGTATTGGCTGCCTGGGGAATATCGTCGAACCCGATGATCGAAACATCCTGAGGGATCCGCAGCCCGGCCATGTAAGCCGCGTCATAGACGCCAAACGCGGAGATGTCGCTCGCCGCGAAGATCGCGGTCGGCCGGTCGGCCAGGGCAAACAGGCGCGTGGCGGCGGCATAGGCCGTCGGCTGCTGAAAATCGCCGTTCTCCACCAGCGCCGGGTCGAACTCCAGCCCGCAGTCGCGCAAGGCCTGCTTGTAGCCGTTCAGACGCTCGATGGCGCTGGCCAGTTCCGGCGTCCCGGCGACGAACCCGATCCGCCGGTGACCCAGATCGATCAGGTAGCGGATGGCGTTGTAGGCGCCCACGAAATTGCGGGCGATGATGGTTGGACTGAAATCGTCGAAGCCCTGGTGATCGATGACCACGTACGGGAACTGCTTCTGGTGCAGGGCATCCAGATAGGCGCTCGGATTGAGCGGCAGGAGCAGCAGCAGGCCATCGGTCATGCCGCGCGTCAGCGTGGCGACGTACATCGATTCCTTGGAAGGGTGGCGGTGCGTGGTGTAGAGCATCAGGTCGTACTGGTTGGCGGCCAGCTCGGCGTCGATACCGCGGATGACTTCCCCGATGTAGCCGTTCCCCACGTCCGGCACCAGCAGGCCAATCACGCCGGAATGGCCGCCCGCCAGACTGCGCGCCTGCTGGTTGACCACGTACCCCAGCCGGATCATGGCGTTGACCACGCGCTCGCGCTTGTCCGGCGTGACGTGCTTGTAGTTGTTGATCACACGCGACACGGTGGCATAGGAAACCCCCGCCGCCTGGGCTACGTCCTTGATCGTTACGTCCTGGCGTCTGTCGCGTGAGCTCATCGTAAAAACCTGAAAACCTTCTTATGAAAACGCTTTCAAAAATGTGGCTGAAAAAAGCGAATTATCTCGCTTGTTTTGAACCACGGGCGCTGGGCAAAATGCCCGAACTATACCCTCGCGAAGCCTGTCGCGAGAAGTCTGCCCACCCGATTTTTGGTTAATTTGTTGAAAACGCTTACAAATACAGATTACAGCCTTTTGTGCAGACTGTCAAGCGCTTTTTTGAAAATTTGCAAGATTTGGCAGATTTTGCGCGCCGATCGAGCGGGCGCGCAGCCGGATGATGATTTGATGAGAATCCGGTCCAGACCGCCTGCAAAATCGGATTCGGGGTTATTCTAGATAAAAATAGTATAATTCTTGCCTGATGAGCAGATTCAAGCGAGGAGATTCCCGATGGCCCCCTCCCCCTCTCGCCGCAAGCAGCGCGTCCAGAAAACCGGCTGGCGGCGCTGGCTGACCACCGACCGGGCGATCATCGGCGGCACGGCCGTATTCACCCTGATCTTTTTCGCCTTCGCCCTGTGGGATAGCAGCCGGCGCGGCGCGCCCGGCGTCGACCTGGCCCAGGTCCCCGACCGCAGCCAGACCTACGACATCCAGAGCCGCGAGCATATCGCCGTCGGCGCGAGCCACCCGGCCTACAACTCCAACCCACCCACCGGCGGCTGGCACTACGCCGAGCCGGCCGACATCGGCTTCTACACGAACCAGCTCCCCGACGAGCAGCTCGTCCACAACCTGGAGCACGGGCAAATCTGGATCTCGTTCCGCGACGCGCAGGACACGGCCGCGATCGACGTCCTGCGCGAGGTCCAGGGCCGCCAGCCGGGCAGTGTGATCGTCACCTACCGCCCGGAGAATCCGGCCCGGATCGCGGCCGCGTCGTGGGGCCAGCTCCTGCTCCTGGACGAGCCGGACACCAATCAAATCTATGCCTTCATCACCCGCTACAAGAACCGCGCGCCGGAGCCGCTGGCGATGTAGTCCAGGCTGTTGATGGAGTTTCAACTCAACCCAGATTTCACGGATAAACACGGATTCAAGCCCAATCGCCGTAACTGTGTTCATCCGATCAATCCGTGCCATCTGTGTTGAATTGGACCCTGTCCAACGCAAGCCGTCCCCCCGCGCACCGTCAGCCGATCAGGATGTGCCGCCACTGGGCCTTGATCAGGCGCACGAACTCGGCCGAGGGGGGATCCAGCTCGCGGTCGCGCAGGGCGACCAGCAGCGGCTCGTTGAACAGGCGCGGCATGTCGTCGATGCGCAGGTAGACCAGCCGCCCCTCGTCGACGTGGTACTGCATCCGGCTGACCGGCAGGAAGGCCACGCCCTCCCCTTGCAGGGCCAGCCGGTTGATCATCACGGCCGGCAGGGTGATCATGGCCCGCCCGGCCTCGCGCCGGGAGGTTTCCACCACGTCGCGCACGAAGGCCGTGGCCGAGGGATGCAGGGCCACGTTGAAGACCGTGTGCGGGTAGATGTCGGCCAGCTTGAGCGATCCGCGCTCGGCCTGCAAGCGGGCCAGGGGATGCCCCGGCGCGACAACGGGCAGGATTTCCTCCTGAAAATGGGCCAGGATGTGCAGGCCCCGGTCGAACAGCGGCGCGCCCAGCAGCCCCAGCACCACCGTGCCATCGTACAACTGGTCGATGATCTCGGCCGGCGAGGCGCGCTTGATCAGCACGTCGACCGAGGGATACTCCCGGATGAAGCGGGCCAGCGGATCGGGCAGCAGGTCGACCCCCATCGTACTGATCGCCGCGACCGTGACCTGTCCGGCCCGCCCGGCCTGGAGGCTGCGCACCTCCTGCAAGCCCTCGGTCAGCACGGCCAGCGCCCGCTGGGCATACGGCAGAAAGCGGCGGCCCAGGGCCGTCAGGCGCAGCTTGCGCCCGCCCCGCGTGAAGAGCGGCCCGCCCAGCTCGGCTTCGAGCTGCCCGATCCGGGCGCTGACCGAGGGCTGGGTGAGGTTGAGGGCGTCGGCCGCGCGGGTGAAGCTGCCCTCGCGGTAAGCCCGCTCGAAGGCTTCGATCTGTCCCAGTTCCATAAAACCTCCAGAAAAGTGGTGATTGGTTCCTGGTGCGTGGTGGGTGGTCAAGGCCACAACTGGCGGCCAGGCCGCCCGCTTCCTCGACCTATCCATAGAAAGTATCTATGACACTCAGTTAACTCATTGTCTACCACTATAGCATGGGTTGGCGTAGACTGGGGTCAACCTGAAAAAACGAGGAGCAGCACCCATGAAAAACCTGAAACAATTCGTGAAGGAACGCCAGAGAGCACGCCGGGCCGCCCAGCGGCGTGAGGCCGAGCGCCGCCGCCAGGAAGCCGCCCTGATCATGCTGGCCAGCGTCGGGCAGGCCGTCCAACACCTGCACTAGGCCGCCGCCCGGCCCCTTGCCGAACAATCATCGGCGCAAAATCCCCGGAGTGTCTCCCCGCAGGTCAGACGCTCCGGCCATGTGAACAATCCTTAACATTCGCCTCTCCAGAATTTAAAGTGACCTTAGCCTCATTTTCACGGCCCTGGCGTATAGTGAGCATGGAAAACGAGATGAAATGGTCGCGTGATGGGGTTGAGTCTGTATCGGTCGCATGATGTAGTGGAACGCTCAGGGTTCATTTCTTACCGTTAGCAAAGAGCGTTTTCCCCGGCGGGCCACCGAGCTCCGGCCCGCCGGGCCGGGAGAGGGTGGCATGACCGACCTGCTGCTGCAAAAAGTGAGCACCTTGCTTGAAGAACGCGCCGCGGCCCGGCGCGAGCTGGCCCTCTACCGCCGGGCATTCGACGCCCTGATCGTGCTGGGGCCGGTCACGAGCGCCGGAATCGAAGCCGGATGGGAATACCGGCCCGGCCCGGAAGCCGACCAGGCCATCCGCATCCTGCTGAGCTATCGCGCCCAGGCGGCCCAGGCCGTCCAGACGAGCGAGCAAGCCCTCCACGACTGAGCTATTCAGCGTTCCCGGCGAGGCAACGACGGGGAAGCCGGGGACAATTGAGTTTCCTCCCACACGCGGTAGGACGGAAACGGAACGCAGGGCGGTCTGGTTCTCAGGCCGCCCTGCATGATTCTGGCATATAGGGGGGATTCGTCCGGCTTCTAGCGGCGGCGATTCGCCAGACTGATGTAATACAGGAGCTGGAGCACAGCCCCGATCGCGGCGGCGACGTAGGTCAGCGCGGCGGCGGTCAGCACCTGGCGCGAGCCGGAGCCGTCCTCGGCCGTCACCAGCAGCCCGGCCTCGTCCAGAAGACGCAGCCCACGCCGGCTGGCATCAAACTCCACCGGCAGGGTCAGCAGCGAGAAGACCACCACCAGCCCGAAGGCCAGGATGCCCAGCCAGACCAGGCCCATCGCATTGACGATCAGGCCGAAGAAGATCAGGCCGTAGGAGATCATCGGGCTGATCTGCACCGCCGGGACGAGCAGGTTGCGCAGCGTGATCAGGATCGAATTCTGGGCGTGCTGCTCGGCATGGCCCAACTCGTGGGCGGCGACGGCCATCGCCACCACCGAGGGCTGCCCGTAGGTCGATTCGGACAGGTTCACCGTGTGGGTGCGCGGATCGTAATGGTCGGTGAGCTGGCCCGCCACGCGCCCCAGGCTGAGGCCGCGTACCCCGACCCCGCCCGCCCCCATCCCGGCGACCAGCGGGGCATTGGCCAGGCTGGTGCGGGCCACGATCTGCTGGGCGACCTGAGCCCCGGTCAGATTCGCGCCGTTGCGAATCTTGCTCCATTTGCCATAGGCGTTGCGGACGAGGAACTGCGCGCCGAGCGAGAGCAGCAGGGCGGGCAGCATCACCAACAGGAGGTAGTTCGGATCGAAGTACATACGTCACCTCGGACAAACGCGCTATCCGGCGCGCTGATTTCATTCTCAACCGGCATTATAGCCCGCAAATGTAAACGCCCCGTTAACGGCGGGGCGTTCTAATACGATTCTATGCGCGGACTCTACGGGCGCTCATCTCACGCTTCGGCGACCTGGGCCGCCAGCGCCTGGAGCTTGGCGAAGGTCTCGTACCAGCTAATCCGGCTGAGGCCCTGCTTCTCGCGGAGCTGGTCCGGCTCCATGCCGCGCTGGTAGTCGCGCAGGGCGCTCGTCCAGCGCAGGGCCGCGAACGAGAGCAGGAAGCGATCCAGCCCGGCCGCCTGCCCCACGTCCGCCAGGACGTATTCCAGGTTGCGCGGCGTGCAGTCGAAGATCACTTCGTTGGGCGTGTACGCGATCAGGTATTCGTCCAGCACGGCCAGCCAGTCGGGGTCGAGCGGGATGTCGCGATCGCGGTACTTGTTGCCGGGGCCAGGATGGCGCACCTTGAGCACCGGGGGCGTCAGGCTGCGGTCGATGTCGGCCAGGGTCAGGGCCATGACCTCGCCCTTTTTGATCCCGGTATCCAGCAGCAGGCGGACCAGCAGGTCGGGCCGGGGGTCGGGCTTTTCGGCCAGGCGCAGCGTCGCCGTGACGGCCAGCACCGACTCGATCTGCTCCGGCGTCAGCACGTCGGGCAGCGGGGCGCTGCCGGAGCGCTGCACGAGGCTCGCCGCCGGGCTGGCGTGCAGGACTTCCACCGCCGCCAGGTACTCGAAGAAAACCTTGAGGGTCGTCACCCGGCGGGCGTAGGTCTTGCGGCTGCACGGCACGCCGCGCTCGCGCTCCATCCAGACCAGGAAGCGGTTGAGCTGGTCGGCGGTCAGGGCCTTGATCGAGGCTTCCCGCCCGGCGTACTCCATCAGCAGGTTGAGGTCGGCCGTGAAGGCGATGATCGTGTTTTGGGTCTTGCCCTGGTGGCGCAGATACTGCTGGAAGGGCGCGACGGCCGCGTGCAGCGGGCTGTCGCGGGTGATGGGGGGATTGCTCCCATCCTGGGTTGGCAGCAGGGGTAGCTGGCGCGCAGTCATAAAACCCTCCGGGCGAGGTCGCATCCGAACTGATGTTCCAATTGTACCACAGGTCGCCCGGCAGGGCCTCGCCGGTCAAAAAAGGATGGTAGAATCGGCGTCGAAGCGAAAAACGAGGCCAGGAGACCAGAGGCCACGAGGCCGGAGAAAGACGACGACAAGAGGCCGTACGGGTGATTTTTGGCTTGGGCTGACCGCTGAAAGCTGATCGCTCTCTTCCAAGGAGCCTTCCCCATGTCCCTGATCCCGGAATTTGCGTTCAGCCCGCTGCATGGGCTGCTGGTGCTGGGCCTGCTGATCGCGGCCCGTTACGGGCCGATCCTGGCCGCGGACCGCGCCGGACTGCGCCGCGCGGATTTCTTTCCGCCGCTGGAAGGGCGCGAACAGCAGGCGATGCCCGTTTTCATGCTCAGCCAGCTCGCGCTGCTGCTCTATCCCTTCTTCCTGACACTCAAGTTCGGCACGCCCTGGGTCTGGCTGGGCGCGCCGCTGATGGCCGCCGGGTGGCTCCTGATCGGGCTGGCGGCGGCCGCCTTCGGCCGGGGTGCGGGCCAGCTCGCCAGCGGTGTGTACCGCTTCTCCCGCAACCCGATGTACGTGGGCTATTTTCTGTATTTCGCGGGCGTGGGCCTGGCGACCGCGTCCTGGCTGTACCTGCTGCTGGCGCTGATCGAGCAGATCGCCCTGGCGTGGATCATCCGCTCGGAAGAGCGCTGGTGCCTGGCCCAGTACGGGGAACCCTACCGCCGCTACATGCAGTCGGTCGGCCGCTACCTGGGACGAGGACAAAGGCAATTTTGAATTTCAAATGTTGAATTTTGAATTGAGACACGGGCGACTTTAGCTTCAATTCAAAATTCAAAATTAAGAATTCAACATTTGCTCTGACGCAGGCGCCGGGGCCGCAGGCTTGCCTCCGAACCGGGCTTGGCATACAATGCCACTAGAGGGAACCATGCCCTGCCGGCCGGTAACCGGCGGCGGGTTGGCTCGCGCAGACTCATCCCGGAAAGAGACAGAAAGTCACAG
>JARKOQ010000062.1 GCA_029976005.1 Aggregatilineales bacterium
CAGGTCGGGCGCGGCTTCCAGGTCGAGGAGCATGATCGAGTCGTCCGGCTCGCGGGGGGTGAAGCCGCGCGCCAGGAGGCGATCTTTCAGGTCGGGCGGCCGGTCGTGGCTGAAGACCTGCCACTCGAAGTCGCAGCCGAGGCCCTCGAAATAAGCGATCTCGGCGCTGATGACCTTGTCGGCGCTGGACTCGTCCAGATCGGACCACAGCACCCAGCCCCGCCTGGGCTCCACCGTCAGGACGTAGCGGACGGTGCGCGGGGTGGCCTCGCGGCGCGTCTCCGGAAAATCGACGTCGAAGCGCTGTTCGCGGTCGTACACCGCGCGGAGTTCGTCGAGGGTCATCGGCTAGCCCCGCCGCTTCTCCAGCGCCGCGTCCAGGAGGCGCTGGACGGTCGCCGGTTCGCCGCGGCCGCGCAGTTCGCGCATCACCTGGCCCATCAGGAACTTGGCGAGTTTGTCCTGCCCGGCCAGCACCCCGGCCACTTCCTTCGGATTCGCCGCCAGCACGGCCTCGATCGCGGCCACGATCGGCCCTTCATCGCTCACCTGGGCCAGCCCGCGCGCCTGGACGATCGCCGCCGGGTCGCCGCCCTCGGCGTACAGCACGTCGAGCACCTTCTTGGCCGTGGTCAGGGTGATCGTCCCGGCCCTGACCAGCCCCAGCAGCCCGGCCAGCGCCTCCGGCGTGACCTTGATCGCGCCGATCTGGTCGCGGCCGAGCGACTCGGCGTTCATCCGGCGGAAGACCTCGCCCAGCAGGAAGTTGGCGGCGGGCTGCGGATCGGCCCCGGCGGCCAGCGCGGCTTCGTAATAATCGGCCACCGCCCGCTCGGAGACCAGGGTCGCGGCGTCGGCGGGACTCAGCCCGTACTCGCGCACGAAGCGCGCCTGTCTGGCGTCGGGTAGCTCCGGCAGCGAGGCGCGCAGGCGCTCCACCTCGGCCTCGGTCATGCGAACGATGGGCAGGTCCGGCTCCGGGAAGTAGCGGTAGTCGCTGGCGCTCTCCTTGATGCGCTGGATCAGAATCTGGCCGCGATCCTCGTCCCAGCCGAGGGTGGCCTGTTTGACGCCCTCGCCCGATTCCCACAGCCTGATCTGGCGCTCGACTTCCTTCTCGATGGCGCGCATCATGCTGCGGATGCTGTTCAGGTTCTTGACCTCGGTGCGGGTGCGCAGTTCCGTGGAGCCGGCCGGGCGCACGCTGATGTTGGCCTCGAAGCGCAGCACGCCCTTGGACATATCCCCGTGGTTGACGCCCAGATATTGAATGATGCTGCGCAGCTTGCGGGCGTAGGCTTCCGCTTCCTCGGCGCTGCGCATGTCCGGCTCGGAGACGATCTCCAGCAGCGGGACGCCCGCCCGGTTGAGGTCCACCAGACTCTTGCCGCTGCCGGTGTGGGTCAGCTTGCCGGCGTCTTCCTCCAGGTGGGCGCGGGTGACGCCGATGCGCTTGGTGGAACCGTCCGGCAGGTCGATGTCGACATGGCCGCGCACCGCCAGCGGGTACTCGAACTGGCTGATCTGGTAGCCCTTGGGCAGGTCCGGGTAGAAGTAGTTCTTGCGGGCGAACTGGCTGAAGGCCGGAATCTCGCAGCCCAGGGCCAGCCCGACGCGCACGCCCATCTCGATGGCCCTGGCGTTGATGACCGGCAGCGTGCCGGGCATCCCCAGGCAGACCGGGCAGGTGACGGTGTTGGGTTCGGCCTGGGTGCTGTCCACGACGGCGCAGGCGCAGAACATCTTGCTTTCGGTCAGCAGCTCGGCGTGAACTTCCAGGCCGATCACGGGTTCGTAGGTGGTCATACGGTGTGTCTCGCTTGGTGGCGGTGCGGCGCGATCTGGCGGGGGATTGTACCACGCGGCGCGGGGATCGGCAGGCGGCGCGGCGGGTCGCGG
>JARKOQ010000087.1 GCA_029976005.1 Aggregatilineales bacterium
CAGATGGCCGTGATCCGGCTCATGCGCTCCACGCCAACGCTCGCCAGCCAGTCCGCCTGGGCCTGACCCTTGAGCGCGACCGCGTCCCCCCAGATCGCGCGCCCGGCGATCACGCCGCTGGCCCCGGCCGCGCAGGCCACCATTGCCTGCTTGATGAACACGTAGAATCCGACGCCCGCGCTGAGCATCGCCCACGGCACAGTGCATACGGCAACCAGCTCGCGCGCGGCGTCCATCCAGCCCGCTTCATCCGGCTCCTCGATGCAGTCCAGCGGAAACTCCATCTTGAGGATGTCCACGCCGCGCCGGGTGAAGAGGCGCGCGTTTTCCACCACCACCTGCCGCCGTTCGGCATTGCTCAGGGGTTTGGCGGGGTCGAGCGAATAACAGATCGGCTCGAAGAAGAACGGCATTTGCTCGCGCTCGCACTGCTCGACGATCGAGTCGACCACGTCGAACTTGGCCTGGACGTTGGGCGAGCCGGGGTGGAACATCATGATCAGCTTGGCCCCGCTGAACCCCGCCCGCTTGAGCTTGGCCACGTCCCAGTCCGGCAGGAAGTCCATCCCCCGGTCGCCGACGGCGCGGCTGTAGTCGGTCAATTCCAGGGGAGCCATGAACCCGGCGTTGCTGGGCAGGTCGCCGCCGGTCAGGGCGGGGACGCCGAAGTCCGGGTCGGTCAGGACGGCGGTGCAATGGGGGGCCAGGTGGCGGATCACCAGGCGCTTGAAGGCCACAGTCTCTTCGGTGGTGCTGGGCCCCTGGCCGTTCTTCTGAATCTCGTTGGGACCACGGTGATCGATCGCCAGCACGGACATCGTGCCGTGGTTGTCGCTGCACTGGTTGAGGTGGCGGTATTTGCCGACGGAAAGCATGGGGAAGCAGTCCTCTCTGGTTCGGTTCACGAGCGCTGAACGCGCATGGTTCGCGGAAAGTTCGTTTCGCGGGCGGGATTATAACACGCGCGGCCGTGGCGCGGGCAGGGCAGTCGCCGGTCTTTCGGGGCTATCACAATAAAGGCAATGCGAACCGCCAAAACGCCAGGAACGCCAGGAAAAAAGCGCGGAGAAAACGGGCAGGTAGAAAGACTCTGCCGGGGAGGGCGCGGAGAACGCCAGGGAGATCATCCCTACTCATTTTTCCCTTTGCGCCCTTCGCGTTCTTTGCGGTGAGATGTTTTTCGGGCTGGACGATGGGCTTGCCTGGACATTCGGAGCGCTTTGGGCCAACCCGGCCTGCTGTTATAATCGCCCTATTCCTGGAACCGGATTGGAGAAAGCATGGGCGCGCGTATGTTTCATGGCGGGGGTGGTTGGGGGGCGATGATTCACGGGGATGATGCCAGGCCGCACGTGACCTGGGCGCTGCTGCGCCGGGTGCTGGCCTATGCCCGGCCCTACTACCGGCACATCGCGCTGTTGCTGCTCGTGATTCTGCTGTCGGCGGTGCTGAGTTTGATCACGCCGCTGATCTTTCGTGATCTGATCGACCACACCCTGCCGGCGGGCGATGTCGCTCGCCTGAACCTGCTCGCGTTGGGGCTGGTGCTGATCCCGATCCTGAACGGCGCGATCGGCATATTCCAGCGCAAGCTGAACGCTACCATTGGCGAAGGGGTCATCTACGACCTGCGCGTGGGGCTGTATGCCCACTTACAGCGGATGTCCTTCTCGTTTTTCACCAACACCAAGACCGGCGAGCTGATGAGCCGTCTGAACAACGACGTGATCGGCGCCCAGCAGGCCATCAGCAACACGATGATCGATATCGTCACCAACCTGATCCAGACGGCCGCGACGCTGGCCGTGATGCTGACCCTGGAATGGCGGCTGACCCTGGTCGCCGTGGTTGTGCTGCCGGTGTTTATCCTGGTGGCGCAGCGCCTGGGCGGGCGGCTGCGGAGCATTGCTCGCGAAGGCATGGAATACAACGCCCAGATGAATGCCATGATGAACGAGACGCTCAACATCGGGGGGGCGCTCCTGATCAAGCTGTTCGGCCGGAGGGCGACCGAGATCGAACGCTTCCGGGTACGGGCGGCCGATGTCCGTGACGTGGGCATCAGGCGGGCCGTGGTCGGCAGCCAGTTCTTCGTGATGCTGGCCCTGATCGGCGCGGTGGGGACGGCCCTGGTCTATTGGGTCGGCGGCCATCTGGTCTTGCAGCAGTTATTCACCATTGGCACGATCGTGGCCTTCAGCGCGTACCTGATGCAGCTTTACGGCAGCTTGCAGGGCCTGACCAACGCGCCGGTGGCCTTCGCCACGTCGATGGTCAGCTTCGAGCGCGTGTTCGAGGTGATCGACCTGCCGCTGGAGATCGCCGAGAAACCCGACGCGATCGCGCTGGGCGAGGTGCGCGGCGAGCTGGTCTTTGACCACGTGACCTTTGCCTACCACGTGGATGAGCGCGGCCTGCTGGCGGACGTGAAGCGTTACGGGATGGAATCGGTCGGCGCGGCGCTCTCCGGGGGGAAGGGCAACGGTCATCCGGCCCACGCCGGGCCGGAGCGGCCGGAAGCGGAGACGCCCGTCCCGACCAGCCAGGCGCGCGAGATCGCCCTGGAGGATGTCTCCTTCCACATCCGGCCCGGCCAGCTCGTCGCCCTGGTGGGGCCAAGCGGCGCGGGCAAGACCACGGTGACCTACCTGATCCCGCGCCTGTACGATCCCACCGAAGGGCGCATCCTGCTGGACGGGCACGACCTGCGCGACCTGACGCTGGACAGCCTGGCCCGCCAGATCGGGATGGTGACCCAGGAGACGCACCTGTTCCACGACACGATCCGCACCAATCTGATCTATGCCCGCCTGGACGCGACCCAGGCGGAGCTGGAGGCGGCCTGCAAGGCGGCCAACATCCACGATTTCGTGATGGGCCTGTCGGACGGCTACGACACGATCGTCGGCGAGCGCGGCTACCGCCTGAGCGGCGGCGAGAAGCAGCGGATCGCCATCGCCCGCGTGATCCTCAAGGACCCGCGCATCCTGGTGCTGGACGAGGCGACCAGCCACCTGGACAGCCAGTCCGAGGGGTTGATCCAGGACGCGCTCAAGACGGTGATGGCCGGCCGGACGAGTTTCGTGATCGCGCACCGGTTGAGCACGATTCTGGCCGCCGATCTGATTCTGGTGGTCGATCGGGGCCGGATCGTCGAGCAGGGCGCCCATCACGACCTGCTGGAACGGGGTGGGTTGTATGCCCAGTTGTACGAGACTCAGTTCAGCCGGGAGGCTGAAGCGCGCTAAGGGGCTGCCCGAGGGCAGGAGGATTGCCGCAAGATGCCTGAACGTAACGTCGCCATCCTGATTTTTGATGACGTTGAGGAACTGGATTTCGTGGGGCCGTTCGAGGTCTTCAGCGGCGCGGCGCGGCGCAGCGATCCGCCGGCCTTCGCCGTGTACACCGTGGCGGAGAAGGCCGGGCCGATCCGGACGCGCGGCGGCCTGATCGTCACGCCCCACTACACCCTGGCCGATTGTCCTCGCCCGGACATCTTGCTCATCCCTGGCGGGCAGGGCACCCGCGCCCTCCTGACCCACACCGATCTGCTGGTCTGGATCGCGGCCCAGGCCAACCGGGTCGAGCACCTGCTCTCGGTGTGTACCGGCGCGCTGGTGCTGGGCCGGGCCGGTCTGCTGGATGGGCTGGAAGTCACCACCCACCATTCGGCCTTCGACCTGCTGCGATCCGAAGCGCCGGACGCTACCGTCTACGAGAATCGGCGCTTTGTCGACAATGGTAAGGTGGTCACCTCGGCGGGCATTTCCGCCGGCATCGACATGGCTTTGCACATGGTCGCCAGACTGGCCGGGCTGACGGTGGCCGAGGCGACCGCACGCAACATGGAATATCCCTGGCAGCCGGAGAAACCGCGCCCCGTGGCGGCTGTCGCCGGACGGCCCGGCCCGGCGACGGAACTGCCCATGCAGCTCGATTCGGCTCCGTGGCGCGGCAGCCAGACCTACCAGAACCTGTGGGACGCCGTGAACGCGGCGGCGGCGCGCTGGGTCTGGACCGACGGCCCGCGCTTCGATCCCCGGCCGGAACACTTCCGGCGACAGAATCAGGGCCGGGGGCGGCGCTTGGCATCGGAGCCGGAGGAGAAGGCGGGCCATTACCTGTACGCGCTCGACGGGGCCGGGCGGGTGCTGTTTTCCCGCTATTATTTCGAGAACGGCGAGATGCTGGAGCAGTTCCACCGCCATGCGGATCACGGGTTGGAAATCGTGGCCTATACCCTGGGCGCGACGCTGCCCGTGCTGGAGAGTGTGACCCAGATCACGCTGGCGGACGGCCGTCCCCAGTCGTACAGCCAGTACGTGATGGGCGAGACGACCAACGCCCTGACGGTGGAGCCGCTGATCTGCACCTACCGCGAGTTGTACGCTTATGCCGGGGCCAGATTGGCTCATATCCGCGTGATTCAGCTCGACTACGCCCAGCAGATCAGCGCGCTGTACGAGGAATTCCTGGCCTACGACGAAGTGGGCCGCCTGGACAACATCCAGCGCCAGTACAGCGCCGAGGAAGCCTACATCGTTTACCAGCGCCCGCGGCGCGGGCAGACGCTGGCGGCCCTGCGCGATTCGATCCGCCAGCGCCTGCTGGCGCTCGTGCCGCAGGCGGTGGACGGCCTGGCCGACGAGGTCGATCCGCTGTACGTCCTGGCGCTGATCTACGATCTGGACGACGAGAACTGTCTGCCGCCGACCCTGGCCGCGGGCAGCGCGGATTCTCGTACCATGCTGATTCAGGAGCATGGCGAGGAGGTTGCCAACTATCTGTGGGACCCGGAGGAGTTCAGGCAGTACGGGCTGGGCGAGGCCGGATTTATCGCCCTCGACGAGCTGGACGAGCTCCTGGCCGACGACTGTTTCATGCTCAACCAGCAGCTTTCCTTCCTCGACCGGTGGGAGCTGGCCCGCGACCTGACCAACGAGGTTGCCCGCGAGCTGGGGCGGGCGCTGCCCGGACGGCTCGGCCGGCGGGCCGTCTCGGACTTCGTCGTCTACGCGGTCGATACCGGCTTCGAAGACTTCGACGACAACTTCGCCTACAGCGTCCCCCCGGCCCTGGTCGAGACGCTGGCGGCGGAAGGGCTGTTCTGAGCGGCAGAGAATCGGATTGGGGCCGCCTGCCGGGCAAGGGCAGGCGGCTTTTTTGCGGCCCGGTCCGCATGCTGAACCTTAAAGCCGCAATAATGATCTTTTTAACCCCCGATCATCGAACCTTAATTCGTTCCGGCTAGACTGGTGGGTGGATCGGCGTTCGAGACCGGTCCCTGGAACAGACGAACTGGAACCGTATCGCATGCCCGCCGTCTTCGCCTCGCCTGAGCAGCGCGCCGCCGCTGAAGAACGCGATCTGGCCCTCCGTTACCTCCCTCGACTCTACTTCGATCGCCACGAACCGTTTCTGCCGCTGGTCGTGGGCTATACCCTCTTCCGGCGGGATGCGCCCTCGCCGTCATTTCCGCGCCAGATTGTGCTGCCTCCCGGCGCGGCGCTGGCCGTCGAGTACGCGATCTGGTGGGACTGGGATATCCAGCACCTGTACGAGCTGGAGCACGTCTGGGTCTACGCCGACCCGGCCGGGCGGATTGTCGAGGTCGAGGCAAGCCGGCACGGGCAATACGAGGCGATGCGAACCGCCAGCGGCGATCTGCCGCTCCGGCATGGACGGCCCGCATTGGTTGCGGAGCCGGGCAAGCATGCGTTCGCGGCCGAGCCGGAGGCGTTCCGGGAACGGGCCGGGATGATCCGGCGGCACTGTTCCTCGCTGAGTGGGGTGATGGGGCTGCACGTCACGCCGCTGTTCGAGCCGGTCCTGCGCGAACGACGCAACCCTCTGATCAACAACCTGGTGCGCCGCTACCTGCGTCGCAGGGCCTTCCAGCCCAGTTTCGATTTCAGCCTCGGCTGCGATCTGGGCAACCTGCCGCTGGTGCCCTGGCCTATCCTGGCGGCCTGGATACCGGCGCGAGTCGCGTGGTGGTCGCGCCGGCTGTACTGGCTGGCGTTGGCCGGCCAGACCGGGGACGTGTTCCCGACCCCACGACCGGACGGCCGCGTCTGGGAGCGTTCCGGGCTGGTCCGCGAGATTGCCTGGCGGCTGGTGGTGCTGGGCATCAGCCTGTACATGGATGGGCTGAGGACATGCTGGCTGGGCGGGCAGGCCCTGCTGGGCGTGCTGGGACGGCTTGGGCTGCGCGAAGAGTCGCTCTTCGCCGCCTTCCGGCAGGTCGTGCTGGAGGAAAACCTGTTCGGCGCGGGGATTCTCGAGGCCGCGCGCCTGGATTCGCCCGGCTGGACGATGTCCTCCCCGGTAGACTCCCCGATCTGATCCAGACCTCTCCTTGAGACGCACGGCTGCTTGATCCGCGCGCCGCTTTCTTGCTCCAGAAAAACAGGCAGACTATACTCAACCGCGTTGGGCTTGCGGGTTAGTGAGACCTGCGCCGCCGCGAGTTCACGGTTAGCTGGGGTAGGAGGGGTTGAGATTGTGAGGCGATTACTGCGAGGAGTGGCTTTGCTGATCCTGATGTCGGCCGCGGCCTGCATGAACATCAACGCGCCGACGCCCGTCCGGCCCACCGCGACCCTGCCTCCGCTGGCGACCTTCACCCCGCGTTTCACCGCGACCCCCATCCCCACCGCCAGCCCGCGTCCAACGTTCACCCATACCCCCTCGCCGTCGCCGATTCCGCCGACGCCTTCCGATACGCCGACGCCGACTCCCACGCCGCCCGTCATCGGCCGGGTGTCCACCGCCCAGGATGCGATCCGCATGCGCGAAGGGCCGGGGGTTGAATTCCCGATCATCCAGGGCGTGCCGAACAATACCGAGCTGATCGTGCTGGCGTCCAACGAGGATCAGACCTGGTTCAATATCCGCCTGGAGGATGGCACGGAAGGGTGGGTCTTCGCCAACCTGGTTTATCTGCCGCCGACGGCGG
Organism: Aggregatilineales bacterium; assembly: GCA_029976005.1. Classification (GTDB taxonomy): domain Bacteria; phylum Chloroflexota; class Anaerolineae; order Aggregatilineales; family Ch27; genus JARKOQ01. Next base: position 6,959 of record JARKOQ010000087.1, read on the forward strand.
TGCCGGAGCCGACCAATACCGTGCCGGGAGTGGTGGTGGAGATCAGCGGTACGCCGCTGGCGACCGCCTTGCTGGGCGGCCAGCCGATCACCGCGACCCCGAGCTTCACGCCGACCCTGGCCGACAGCCGGGCGACCCTGATCCCGCCCACGCTGCGCACGCCGGGCACCGTCACGACTACGCCGTCGCCTTCCCCCACGCGCGACCTGGGGGCGCTGATCCCGACCGTCACCCCCGGCCTGCCGGTTACCGTCACCCAACCGGCCGTGGCGACCACGCCGGCCGTGCGTCCGACTCTGCGCGGGAATGTCCAGCCGGTGCAGACCGGCTACGACGTGCTGGCTTACTGCAACCAGTTCAATGAGGTTCCTCCGCCGCTGGCCGCCGGGACCACGGTCGATATCTTCTGGGGATGGGTCGCCGCAACTCAGGATTACCTCCAGCAGCACCTCAACAACGTGATCTACGAGGTGCGGTTGGACGGCCGGCTGCTGGACAACTGGCGGCTGTACGCCGGGGAGAGCCGCCAGCAGCCGGATGGAAACTGGGCGATTTACTGGTACGTGCCGATCGCGGAGCCGCTCTCCGTCGGCTTTCATGAGATCACCTATCGGGCGTCATGGCGCAACCCGATCTTCGACGGTTACAGGCAGTTCGGTCCCGGCACGCCCAACGAGACCGACACCGGGAACTGCACCTTCGAGATCCGGTAACGTCGATTTATCGGCGGGGCTCAGGGACAGGGGATAGGCATGCCGGTCTGGCTCGCCATGCTCATCACATTCACCGCCATGGCCCTGCTGGCGACTTTGGTGTTCGTCTGGGTGTTTGTTGCCTGGCATCCGAGCCGGGGCCGGTGCCTGGCGCTCGTGATGTTTCTGGCGGCCGATCTGGCCCTCATCGTCACGTCCCTTCTGTTCAATACCCTGGCCGGGATACCTTCGACGCCGGCCCTGCTGCTCCGGATTCTGGGGGGCCTGCTGGTGGGATTCCTGACGCTGGGGACGGCGTCGGCCTTCCTGCTGGTCGTGGTGATCACCGGCCGGTTCGACCAGGGTCTGGTCGTGCTGATGCGCGCCAGCCTGGTCTTTTGGGTGCTGTTCCAGCAGCCGTTGTGGAACGGGGACCTGGTCGCTCTTTCGGCTCAGACCGGCGCATCCCTGGCGCTTCGGACCGGGCAGCCGGTGATCGTGCTGGGCGGGCTGATCTTGCTGATCTATCAGGGTCTGACGATAGGGCTGATCGTGCATGACCGGCGGCGCTTCAAGCAGCCCAGTCTGGCGGCCGCGCTCGTCCTGGCGCAGTGCGGGACGGCGCTGGTGGTGACGGTCCCGGCCCTGTGGGAGGCGATGGCCTTCAACTGGCTCGCGCTGCCGGTGGTGGTGCTGGCCGGCTACGGTATCCTCCGGGAGCGGTGTGGCATGGCCCCGGCTTGAGCCTTGCCGACCGGGGCGGTCTTGCCGACCGGCTCAGGATCACGTGACATTTGCCACTGTTGAAATCCGGGTCACTCTCGTACATTATGGATAGGGTTAATCCAATCTGAGTGAAGAGGCATTGAGCGATGCGCGTCAAGATCAACCGGGATGTCTGCACGGCCCAACTGGCTTTTTGTGAGCAGTGCCTTGGCAAGTTCCTACGCGAGCCGATGGGGTACGAGCGCCACTGCTTCGAGGAGATCGTGGACGATCACAAGGACGAGCTGACCATCGAGCTGATCTCCGAGGACCATACCGAGACGCTTGTGCTCGACGAGGCTCAGCGCAAACTGGCGGCCACGGAGGGGTGGAGCTTCTTCGTCAATTTCGTCCCGTCGTTCTACCGGGATCAGAACGCCGACAAAAAGTAGGTTCCGGTATACTCCCCGCGCTGAAACAGCACGGGCGCGGCTGAATTAGCCGCGCCCGCACGTTTTTGCAATCGGCTCGGCACGATCGATCAATAGTCCGGCGGGAAAGGCAGGAGCAGCTCGCTGTCATCGCGGACGGCCATCCAAAGGACCGGCTCATTCTCGTAGTAGACTTCGCCCTGCATGCGGCCCACCACATAGCCATCGTGCTCCGTGAACAGCAGCCCATTCTCCGGGCCGATCGGGCGTCCCCAGATGTCGACCAGCCGGGCGACCGGATCGCCCTGGCGGACCACGTCGCCCGTGTCCACAAGGTGTTTGACAATTCCGCTCTGCGGCACGCGTGGGTGCATCATGCGCCGCACCTGGTAATCGATCTTTGGACGCGGGATGGCGGGCATCGGCTCCGGGCTGCCGGGGAGCATCCCCGCCCAGTGCATGACGTTGCGCAGGCCGGCGACGGCCCCATCCCGGATCGCGTAATCGACGTGCAGGTATCCGCCCAACTCGACCGTGAAGGACGGGCGGCGCAGTTTGTTCAGCACCGCGCCGCTGACGGAGCGATGCAGGTTCTTCTTGAGGTACTGGGCCGAGGGAAACTCATTGATGATCGGGAAGCCGAACGCGTCCAGCAGGTCGTCGTTGCGCTGCTGAAGCTTCTGGACTTCGACCCGGTCAGCTTCGTCGCGGTAGTAGACGGGGTCGCGGAACGCGAAACCGATGGAGCCCAGCACGGCGTTGTGCAGGTCGATCAGGTAATCTCCGTGGGCCTCGATGCGCTCGTAGAGGCGGGCGTAGGCTTTTTCCAACCCGCTGGGGATGTCGTCCTCGCCATTTTTCTGCGTCCGCTCAGGGGCCGGAAACTGGCGGTTGGGATCGACGCCGCGATTGTAGTAGGGGCTGCGCGATTCGGTGCGCAGCCCGGCTGGATTGAGTGTGGGGATCATGATCACCGCACCGCACAGCTCATCCAGCGGGAAGTACGTCCCGCCCGGCCCAAGCAGTTGGTGGATCACGGCCATGCCGCTGTACTCGTTGCCGTGGATGCTCCCGGTGATCCACAGAGTCGGGCCGTCCTGCCTGCCCTGGGCGATGACGACAGGCATGTCGTCACTTCCGCCGGTGGGCAGGGCCACGCCTTCGAAGCTGCCATACGTGATCTGGCCGGGAATACCCCGCGCCGAGCCTACAGTGATCGACGTGCTCATCATGTTCCTTTCGGATCAGTCCTCATACAATCAGGCTCCGGGTCCGGCGGAAGAGCCGCCAGGGATGGCCGGAGCGCCGAACGGTTGAACTTACACACCGGTTTCCCGGGCCAGGGCTGCCGCCAGTTGGGCGCTCACCAGTTCCAGCAGCATGACGTTTTCCTGGGTAATCGAGCCGGGCCGGTCGCGGCCCGCGACCAGCACCCCATACCGTTCCGGACTGCCCACCGGGACACAGACTCCCGCCCCCAGCCGGCCACGCGCCACGAGGCTGTAGTTGGGATCGTCGGTCGGGGCGGCGATCCGGCTCAGCCCGTTTTCCGCCACCCAGCCGGGGAGCGTCGTGCGCTTCTGCTGGTCGGGGGCGATCGAAGTGATGGCCTCGGGGCCGGCGGTCGCGCTGAGGATCAGGGTCTCGGAGGTCGCTTCGACCCGGTAGAACGCCACGAAATCGTAGCCCAGCTCCAGGATCGCCTTGACGGCGGCATCCGCTTTGCCCATCAGGCCGCTGGCCTGGCGGAGCTGCTTGGCGACCGTGCGGATGGAGGGCAGGGCGTCGGCGCGCAGGGTTTCCGTCTGCCGTTCCTGCACCAGCCGCCGGATGCGGCGGATCAGATCGTCGTTGGTGAACGGATCGGTGCTGACGTCGTCCGCGTGGCCGGGGATGCTGATGTCCGCCTCCTGATCCACCAGGATGATCAGCAGGCGCGGGTACGCCTGGCGCAGGCCGCGCACCAGCTCAAAAACACCGCCCAGGGCCTGATCGACGATCAGCACGTCGGTCCGGGCGTCCGGACGGGCCAGGTGGGTCTGGATTTCCGCCGGGCTGCTGGCATACGCGACTTCGAACGAGTCCTGCGCGCCGAGCAGGACTGCGTAGCGCTGGCGAGCCTGGGGGAGGACGGCGGCTAGAAGGCGAAGTGTGGACATGGCTCATCCCTGGTTGCTGGGTCGCAACGGCGTCTGGTCGATGGCTGCATGGGCGCATCCGGGTTAGCCGGCTTCTGGCTGCCAGCCGCTCAGGGCCAGCGCCAGGAGGATGATCTGCTGCAATCCTACGCGCAGTGGCTCGACTTCGATGTACTCGTCCAGCCGGTGGGCATTGTCGCCGCGAGTCAGCCCGATGGTGACGGTGGGCAGCCCGCGTGATAGAAGCAGGTTCGCGTCGGTGCTGCCGGTTTTGAAACTGGGCGTGATGTCCAGGCTGTGCAGGACGGCCTGCGCCGTGCGGACCAGGTCGTGATCGATCGAGACGCTGCCCGCGGGGCGATCGCCGACCACCGTGACTTCGAACTCCACCGGCTCGCTGGCCCGGCATTCGGCCAGAATGTCCATGACCTGGGCCTCCAGCGTGGCCAGCGCGTCGCTGGTCTCGCTGCGCATGTCCAGGTGAAAGCCTGCTTCGGCCGCCAGGGAGTTGATCGACTGGCCGCCCTGGATCAGGCCGATGTTGAAGGTGGTGCGCGGCGTGCGCGGCACTTCCAGCGCGGTCAGACGCGCGCCGAGGCGAACGAGGCTGTGGATGGCGCTGGGGCGGCCGAAGTGCTGCCAGGAGTGCCCTCCCTCCGCGTGGCACTGGATGTGCAGGCGGCGCACGGCAATGCCTGAGGTGTAAATCTGGCCGAGCGCCAGGCCCTCCAGCACGACCGCGCTGCCCAGGTGGGCACAGTGGGCCTCGTAGAAGGCGCGGATGCCTCCCAGGTCGCCCAGGCCCTCCTCGCGGCTGTTGGCCAGGAACCAGATATCCATCCGCGGCTGAATCCGGAACTGGCGCAGAATGTCGGCAAGCGCAATCAGGCCGGCCACGCCCAGGCTGTTGTCGCCCAGGCCCGGACCGTGGATCCGGCCATCCTCGGTTCGATTGACCTTGAGATCGACCCCCTCGCCGAAGACGGTGTCGGTGTGGGCCGAGATCAGCAGCGCCGGCGCGCTCGAATCGAGGCCGGGCATCCGGCCGTAGGCGTTGTTGAGCGCGTCGATTCCCGTATCCGCCAGATTGCAGGCTCCGAAACGGCTGAGGACGTGGTTGGCGCGCACCAGTTCGCGGAAGGTCGGCGCGGGAATCTGCTGGATCAGGATCGCTTCGGCCAGGATATCGGCCAGGACTTCGTCCAGATACTGCCAGATTTCGAGCACCAGGGGAGCTTGACTCAGCCGGCGAATATGTTCCGGAATATCCATGCCATTCTCCAGGTCATTGCAGCGCGCAGCCAGGTTGGACACGTGTGCTAAGTGACTGTAATTATGCAGCATACGGGCGATTTTCGCTGCAACTCAGGCGCGGAGAATGTGGGAAAAATCAGCGCGGTCTTGGGTTAAAAACGGCCGGGCCTGGGGATAAGCGATTTTGCCCGGCCAGGGCCGGAATCGGCGCGGTCCAGACTTGTATGAGGCGGATAATACCCCCCAAATGTGGTGTATCGATGCCTGAATTGCCCGTATATGGGTGTATTGATTGGCGGCGATGGCGCGGAGCCGGGTGTTTTTCGAGGCGGTCGGTCTGTTCTTGCCAGGGTCGAACAGAAGGTTATAATCCTGTTTATCGAGGGGAGTTCAACACTCTCCCATACCCTTTTGCCATACCGCCCAGCCTGTGAGAGGTGATCCTCCCGTGGACGCCGCCAGAGTCCTGCTCGTCGAAAGCGTGCGCGCCAATGGAAAATCATTCGCGCCTGCGCTTCAGAAGCACTATGCCGTGTCGCTTGCCTTTTCGGGCAAGCAAGGCCTGGCTATGGCTCAGCAGGTGTTCCCCGACGTGATCATCCTTGACGCGGTTTCGATGCGGACTTCCGGCGACCGGGTGTGCCGCGCTTTCCGGGCCAGCTTCCCCAACATCCCGATCATCCACATCCGGCCCAAGACGAATGAGCCGGAGCCATCCGACGCGGCGAACGTCTACCTCTACTACCCGTTCACGTGGCGCAAGTTGCTCAATAAGGTCAAGCGCTTCGTGGATATCAAGGGCAAGGAGGGGGAAATCCTCCAGGTGGGGGCGCTGCGCCTGGACGTGCCCCGGCGGCTGCTGATCGTCGGCGATCAGGAAAAGCGCCTGACCCCCAAGCTGTTTGGGTTGGCGCGGGTTTTCTTCATGCACCCGAATACGGTGATCGCCCGCAAGACCCTGATCCAGCAGGTCTGGGATACCGACTACATGGGGGATACCCGCACCCTGGACGTGCACATTCGCTGGCTGCGCGAGGCCGTGGAGGAAAACCCCAGCCGGCCGCGTATCATCACGACGGTGCGCGGGCAGGGCTACCGGCTGGTATCCGCGCCGGGCTAGGCCCAGGGCGATAGCCCCGTGGGTTGCAGATAAGCAAAAAACACAGCCGGAAAGACCGGCTGTGTCGTTTTTACACAGGCTGTAACACTCAAGACCGGGGCAAGCCCTGAATCGCCGCGCGGCGGCGCGTCAGGGTTGGGGTGGGTTTCCAGACCAGCCGGAAAGCCGGTTACTTGCCCAGGGTGTTGAGCTTCTTCATCAGGCGGCTCTTGCTGCGCGCGGCCGCGTTCTTGTGGAGCACGCCCTTGGTGACGGCCTTGTCCAGCTCGCGGATGGCGGCCAGGGTTGCCTGGCGCGCGGCGTCCACATCACTGGTCGAGTCCAGCGTGGTGCGGGCCTTCTTGACGAACGTGCGGGCGCGGACGCGCACCAGACGGTTGTAGACGCGCTTACGCTCGTTGCTGCGGATACGCTTGAGTGCTGATTTATGGTGAGCCAACGGAAACCCTCTCCGGTTCAGTTTCAGTCATTCTTGAGATGTTGACCTCGCAATTCTACCAGAGCGCGGCGCGAGTGTCCAGCATGAGTTCGGGATGGGTGTGTTTCAGATTGGGGGCAGTCAAAAAACTTTGGACACGGATTTTCATCAGTTTTGCTTTGAATCTGTGTTTTTCCGTGCCTTTTCCGTGTAAATCCGTGTCCTATTCCTGTTTTTCCGTGACCTTGCCCCCAATTCGGAATACACCCTTCGGGATGCGCCTTCCCGAAAGATGGAACTCGAATCGATGAGCGGGGGGCTTGTCTTTTCACCCAGAGTAAATCTTCGACATTCCCCAGAGCGTGGTATAATGCGCCCCCATGTGTGGCATCGTGGGACAGATCGACCTCCAGGGGCGGGATCGCCTCGACCCGGCGCTGACCCGCGCCATGACGGCCCGGATTGCCCATCGCGGGCCGGATGGCGACGGGTATTTTGATTCCCCAGGCGTGTCGCTGGGCATGCGCCGCCTGAGCATCATCGACGTGGCCGGCGGCGACCAGCCGATTTACAACGAGGATGGCAGTCTGGCGATTGTCTTCAACGGTGAGATTTACAACTATGTCGAGCTGAGCGAGCAGCTCATCGCGCGGGGCCACCGCTATGCCACCCGCTGCGACACGGAGACCGTCCTTCACCTGTACGAGGAGTATGGCCTCGACCTGTTCGACCACCTGCGCGGGATGTACGCCTTCGCCCTGTGGGATTCCCGGCGAGGCCGCCTGCTGCTGGCGGTCGATCACATCGGGATCAAGCCCCTCTACCTGGCCGAGCACGACGGGCGGCTGCTTTTCGCCAGTGAGATCAAGGCGCTGCTGGCCGATCCAGGGCTGGCCCCGCGCCTGAACCTGGGGGCGCTGGATACCTACCTCAGCTTCGGGTACATGCTGGGGGAGGAGACCCTGTTCGCCGGAATCCGGCGTCTGAAGCCGGGCCACTATCTGTTGGTGGAGCCGGGAGCCGGGCGGGTCGAGCAGCGTTCATTCTGGCAGTGGTCGACGATCGAACACGATCCGCAGAAACCGGCCGAGCGCCCGGAATCGCCGGAGGCGGCCGTGGTCAGGCTGCGCGAGCTGCTGCGCGAGTCGGTGCGGATTCACCTGCGGTCGGACGTGCCCCTGGGGCTGTTCCTGAGCGGGGGGATTGATTCGGCCTCGGTGCTGGCGCTGATGACCGAGTTCGAGCCGGGCAGCGTCGAGACATACACCGTCGGTTACGACATGCCGACCGGCGACAATGAGCTGGCCCAGGCCCGCCGCACCGCCGAGCACTTCGGCGCGACGCACCACGAGCACGTGATCGATGCCGAAGCCTGGTGGCAGCATTTCCTGGCGTACATCTACCACAACGACGAGCCGGTGGACAACCCCGCCGCGGTCAGCTTGCAGGCCCTCGCCCAGGTGACGGCGCGCGATGTCCGGGTGATCCTGAATGGCACCGGAGGCGACGAGCTGTTCTGCGGGTATAGCTCGCACGCGAGCTGGCCGGGGATGCTCGACATGGCGGCCCGTCTGGATCGCTTCCTGCCGGGGCGCTGGCGTGACGCCGCGATCGGCCGCCCGCTGGGCCTGCTGGAGCCGTGGTATCCGGCTCTCAAGCGCCACCGTATCGTGGGGGCGCTGCCCTATTACATCCCACGCTGGCAAATGCCGTTCCTGCCGGGCGGCGAGGCGCTGCGCCGGGCGGCCTCCTTCGAGGGCTATGCGCTGTCGGGCGGCCTGCGCCGGCGGCTGTATGGGGCCGACCTCGCGGCGGCCGGCGGCGAGGCGCTCAAGGCCCAGTGGTACGACCAGATTCTGGCGGCGGCGCGGGTGGGCGCGGTGGACCCGGTCGACGCGGTACAGGCCCTGGTCGCGCTGACCTGGCTGCCGGGAGACGGCCTGCTGGTGGCCGACAAGGTCACGATGGCCCATTCGCTGGAACTGCGCGTGCCCTTCTTCGACCGCCCCCTGATCGACTTTGCCGCGAACCTGCCGCCGTCGTTCAAGACCCTGGGCAACAAGTGGCTGCTGCGCCGGGCGATGCAGCCCTATCTCCCGGCATGGGCACTGGAACGGCCCAAGCAGTGGTTCGGCAGCCCGGTGCTGGCCTGGTTCGATGGCCCCCTGCGCGAGCGCATCCAATCGATCCTGCTCGATCGCGGCGCGCTGGCGCGCGACCTGTTCCGGCCGGAGGCGCTGGAACGCCTGCTCACGCGCCATTTCGAGCGGCGCGAGGACCACGTCCAGCTCGTGACCCGGCTGCTAATCCTCGAATTGTGGCAGCGCGCCTTCCTGGACGGGCAGGCGCCCGCCGCGCCGGCAATCCTGGTCCGGTCTGGCGAGACAGGCTGAACGCCCAACGCAAAAGCGGCACGCCGATCGTCGACGTGCCGCTTTTGCGTTGTGGGGAAGTTCTGAAGGGCAGCGGCTCTAGTCGCCGCTGGCGGCCTGGGCCAGCTTGTCGCGGCGGCTGATCTGGGTCTTGCGCATCACGTAGACCATCAGAAAGATCGCTTCCGCGATGACCAGCATGAACAGCATCGGATCGACGCCCAGGATTTCGGGCAGCTTGGCGTAAGCCTGGTCGAAAGCCCCGGCCGTCATCAGCCAGCGCACCAGGTCGGTGGGGTAGAGCAGGCCAAAAACCAGCCCGCCGGTCAGGAAGCCGAGCAGGCCCGGCACCAGGTAGTCGATCTGGCCGCGCGCGGCCCCGGCGACGCACGTCCCTGGGCAGAAGCCCGCCAGCGCCATCCCGACGCCGAAGACCAGCCCGCCGATGATCTGGCGCGCCACGACGGAAGGCGCGACGTCGGTCAGGCTGAGCAGACCCAGGTATTGCAGGGTATAGATGCCCAGCACGCCGACCAGCATGCCGGTCATCATGAAACGCAGCACGGTGAGGTCCGTGAAGCGGAAGACGTTGGCGATCTTGTGGTAGCGGTTCAACCCGCCTTTATCCAGCACGAAGCCGAACAGAAAGCCAATCCCCAGGGCCAGCAAAACGTCCGTGAGTGTCATGTTTCATGCTCCTTGGGCCTAATACTGGCGGCGGTAGATCAGCCACTGGACGATTGCCCCGCTCAGGAAGATGCCGGGGATGAACATGAAGGCCGCCGGGCTGAGCAGGACGCCGCCCGCCAGGGCGAGGCCGCTGGTGCAGCCGCCCGCGATCCCCGCGCCGATTTGCAGGATGAACCCGCCCACGAACGCGATCACCCAGCGCTTCCACACCGCGCCGCCAAAGACCTGCCGCCACTGGATGTCGGGCATGAGGGTCCACTTGAAGCGGCGGGCCAGCAGCACCGAGGCCAGCGCCCCCAGGAAGATGCCCACCAGCAGCCAGGCCTGCCAGGTCATGCCGTCGGTGAGCGGGGTGAACATCCGGCTGAAGTAGATGTTGCGCGGGTCGTTGGCGGTAAGGGGCTGGCCCGCAATCGAGGCGACCTTGAAGAGCGTCCCGGCCGCGCCCGGTGTGTGGTGGCTGAGCCAGAGCGCCAGGATGTAGACCAGGCCCAGGCCGATCCCGGCGGCTTCCGGAGACCACAAATCCTTACGCAGTTGTTTGGTGAGCCAGTTCATGGTGAGAGTCTCTCTCTGGGTGCAGACCCGTTACTTGCGCCGTTCCAGCGTGATGACGATTCCCAGCCCCGCGACGCCCAGCACTTCCGCCAGGACAACGAGAATCTGGTTGCCCGTGTTCGGGGCATCTTCCGCGACAACTTCTGCGGCGGCTGCGGCGACAGGCGCGGCGGTTTGCTGAACGGTCGCGGGCGGCGCATCCAGGGGGTCGGTGCTGACCGGGGCGTCCAACGGATCGACCGGGGCGTCGAGCGGATCGACGGGCGCGTCCAGTGGATCGGCGGAAGCGGCGGAGACCACCGGCGCGCTGCTGGCGGGCAGGGCGGCCAGCGCTTCCTGGTAGGTGGCGATCAGCGCCTCGGCCTCATCGGGGTGGCAGGTCTGGCAGCGCGCGGTCTCGTCCAGCACGACGACCATGTCCGCATGGGCCAGGGCGGGATCGGCGGCGGAAGCGTTGCCGGCGTGGCAGTCCGCGCAGAAGTCGTCGGCGGCGTGATCGGTGTGCCAGACGCCCACCGTATTGACGGAGTAGGTGGCTTTGACTTCGTGACAGGATTTGCAGGTGGTCGACTCGGAGCCGCATTGGGCGGCGACCGGCTGGAGGCTGAGCATCAGCCCGGCAGTGACGAGCAGCCCACTGCCCAGGATGACCAGGAGCCAGGCGAATGGCTTGCTGCGCAACATAGGTTCCCCCCTTTGTTGCAAAGAAGCGCGGTCGGATCAGACTTGTGGGTCGATTTCGGCGTCCAGCGCGACGAACTCCGCCAGGCGGGCCTGGTGGGCCAGCCGGTCGCGCAGCATGGCGCGCATCAGGTCCAGGGCCTGGATCACGCGCTCGTCGGCCAGAGCGTAGACGACGGTATTGGCGTCCCGGGTGGCTGTCACCAGGTCGCGGTCTCGCAGGATTTTCAGGTGGCGGGAGACGGTCGGCTGGGGCATCTCCAGCTCGTTGGCCATCTCGCTGACGTAGCGCGGCCCCTTCGAGAGCGCGTACAGGATCATCAGCCGCTTGGGGTCCCCCAGCGCATGGCACACGCGGGAGTACAGCAGGTCAAGCTCGCGGGTTAGCTGGTCGTCCATGCGGGACTATCCTCTGGTGATGTCGCCTTTTCGACTATTCGGATTATCGAATAAACGGATGATTTAGTGGCGTTGCGAATGGCATGATCTGGTTGTGAAGAATGTCACATTGCGGCCGGGCGATGGGTTCTGGCGCGCGCGGATTGCGCATGGACGCTGTGCCCGACCTGCGTTATACTTTCACCTTGCAGAGCGTCTGAACACGGAATGCATGCCCCTTCGTCGCCGAGGGGGCTTTGTCTGTAAACACGAGGCTGGAACCATGTTGCTAGAGAAAGTGGCGGGCATTCTCGACCGCTATGACGAGATCGAGCGGCTGCTGGCCGATCCGGCGGTCGTTATCGATTACGCCCGCGTGGCCGAACTCTCCCAGGAGAAGACCGAGCTTGAGCCGATCGTCAGCGCGGCGCGGGAATACCGGCGCGTGCTGGACCAGATCGACGAGGCCCGGCAGATGGCCGGCGACGACGACCCGGAGATGGCCGCGCTGGCCGCCTCCGAGCTGGAGACGCTGGAGCCGCGCCAGACCGAGCTGGAGGCGAGCATCCGCCGCCTGCTCGTGCCCAAGGACCCGCGCGACGAGAAGAACGTCCTGGTCGAGATTCGGGCCGGGGCGGGTGGGGACGAAGCCGCGCTCTTCGCGGCCGACCTGGCCCGGATGTACATGCGCTACGCCGAAGGCCGGCGCTGGAAGACCGAGATCGTCAGCGCCCACGAGACCGGGCAGGGCGGTTACAAGGAGCTGATCTTCGAGGTCAAGGGGCGCGGGGCCTACAGCCGCCTGAAGTATGAAAGCGGCGTTCACCGCGTGCAGCGCGTCCCCGCGACCGAAAGCCAGGGGCGCATCCACACCAGCACGGCCACCGTGGCCGTGATGGCCGAAATCGACGAGGTTGAGATCGAGATCAACCCCAATGACCTGCAAATCGACACCTATCGGAGCGGTGGGGCGGGCGGCCAGAACGTCCAGAAGAACGAAACCGCGATCCGGATCACCCACCTGCCGACCGGGCTGGTGGTCACCTGCCAGGATGAGCGCAGCCAGGGTCAGAACCGCCTCCGGGCGATGAGCATCCTGCGCGCCCGCCTGTACGACATCGAGCAGACCCGGATTCAGGAAGAACGCGCCTCCGAGCGGCGCAGCCAGGTGGGCACGGGCGAGCGCAGTGAGAAGATCCGCACCTACAACTTCCCGCAGAGCCGCGTGACCGACCACCGGATCAACGTCAGCAGCTACAATCTGGCCGGTGTGCTTCAGGGCGACATCGACGTATTCATCGACGAGCTGTCTTCCCGCGAGGAAGCCGAGCGTCTGGCCGAGGCATGACGTGCCGGATTCGATTCAGACCGCGCTGCGGGCGGCGGAACGCCGCCTGACGGAGTCCAGCCCATCGGCGCGCACGGATGCATTGCTCCTGCTGGCCCACGTCCTTGGCGTGGGCCGGTCTGTTCTTGAGGTCGAGGCGCTGATCCACCCGGACCGGCTGCTCGACCCGGAGGCGCTGGCCCGTTACGAGGCGCTGGTCGCCCGCCGCGCGGGGGGAGAGCCGCTGCCCTATATCCTGGGCCGCTGGGCGTTCTTCCGGCACGAGTTCGAGGTCACGCCGGACGTGTTGATCCCCCGTCCGGAGACCGAGCACCTGGTCGAGGCCGGGTTGGCCTGGGCGTGCGAGCAGGCCCAGGACGGGGCCGGGCTGAGCGTGGCCGACGTGGGCACGGGCAGCGGCGCGATCGCGGTCTCGCTGGCGCTGGCCCTGCCCGGCGCGGCCGTTTACGGCCTGGACGTCAGTCCGGCGGCGCTGGCGGTCGCCGGACGCAATGCGGCCCGGCTCGGCGCGGCGAACCTGCGCCTGGCGCAGGGCGATCTGCTGGACGCGCTGCCGCCCGCGATCGTCCCCGATTTGATCGTGGCCAATCTGCCTTATATCCCCTCGGCGGAACTGGAGAGTCTGGCGGTGGCGCGCAGCGAGCCGCGCCTGGCGCTGGATGGCGGTCCGGATGGCCTGGCGCTGATCCGGCGCCTGGTGGCCCAGTGCGTGGGGCGCGCGGCGCGGCGCTTTTGCCTGCTGCTGGAGATTGCCGCCGGACAGGGCGACGCGGCCAGCCAGATCTGCCGGGCGCACTTCCCTGAGGCGCGGGTGGATGTGATAAACGACTATGCAGGACATGACCGCGTGGTTCGCGCCGTGCGTTAGAATACGAGTACGCTGTCGCTGCCACCCATCCCAGAACTTCCGATCCGCGAACCAGTTTTTCCTGCCACGAAAGTGAAGCCGGCCATGAGTCGTATTCTTCCCTTGAACGCCAAGACCGTGCCCCTGGCTTATGAAGCCCTCCGTCGTAACGAACTGGTGGTGCTGCCCACGGATACGGTCTATGGCGTGGCAGGGGCGGCCTGGTCGGAGGACGCGATCGGCCGGCTGTTCGATGCCAAGGGTCGCCCGACCAACAACCCCATCCCGCTGCTGCTCAGCGACGTGGGCGGTATCGAGCTGGTTTGCGCGGAGGTGCCGCCCATGGCCCTCCGCCTGGCGGAAGCCTTCTGGCCGGGGCCCCTGACTATTGCCTTGCCCAAGAAGCCCGGCCTGCCGCGCAACCTGACTCCGCTGGCGACGGTTGGCGTTCGGGTGCCCGACCACGATCTGACCAGGGCGGTGATCCGCTTGATGGACGGCGTGCTGGCCGTGACCAGCGCCAATCTGTCCGGCGGGCCGAATCCCCTCACCATTCAGGAAGCCTACCTCCAATTGGGCGCGAACGTGACGTACTACATGGATGATGGTCCCGCCCCGGGCGGCCAGCCCTCCACGGTCATCACGTTCACCCTGGAGGGCGACCTCCAGATCGCGCGCCACGGGCCAATCTCGGAGGACGCTCTGCGCGCCGCCCTGGCATGAGGCCGGACCGCCGCCGGTTTGCCGAATCCTTGCTTCCGCGATTCATCCCAGGAGATACCCCATGCCTGCCTCATCGCGCCTGACGGGGATGCGCGCCTTCTTTCTGGTCTGGGTGGGCCAGCTCGTCTCGCTGCTGGGCACCAGCATGACCACTTTCGGGCTGACCATCTGGGCCTATGAGCGCACCGGCCGCGCGACCGACCTTGCCCTGATCAGCGTGTTCTATACGGTTCCCCAACTGGTCATGAGTCCCCTGGCCGGGATGCTCGTCGACCGCTACGACCGCAAATGGCTGATGATGCTCAGCGATCTGGCTTCCGGCCTGGTCACCGTGCTGATCTTCGGGTTGTTCGCGGCGGGCCGCCTGGAAATCTGGCACCTCTTTTTCACCTCGGCGGTGCAGGGGGCTTTCCAGGCCTTCCAGTGGCCGGCCTATTCCGCGGCGATTGCCTCCATGCTGCCCAAGGAGCAGTACACCCGTGCCAACAGCCTGATGGAGCTGGCCGGGCCGTCCTCCCAGATTTTCGCGCCGCTGCTGGCGGGCGCGCTGCTGGGCCTGATCGGGCTGCGCGGGATCATGATCGTCGATATCGTGACCTTCAGCGCGGCGCTGGCGGCCCTGGCGGCGATCCGCGTCCCCGCCCCGGTTCCCTCTATGGAGGGCCGGGCCAGCCGGGGCGGCTTCTGGGCGGAGATCAGCTTTGGCTTCCGGTATATCTTCCAGCGGCCCAGTTTGCTGGGTGTGCAGGGCTTGTTCCTGGTCGCCAACTTTGTCGGCGGGGTGGCGTTCACCCTGCTGGCGCCGATGATTCTGGCCCGCACGGGCAATGACCGCCTGATCCTGGGCAGCGTGCAGACGGCCGGTGCGCTGGGCGGGGTGATTGGCGGCCTGGCGATCGGGGCCTGGGGCGGCTTTCGCCGCCGGATTCATGGCGTGATGGTGGGCTGGATCGTCAGTTTTCTGGGGACGGCGTTGGTCGGTCTGGGCCGGCCTGAGCCGGTCTGGGCCGGCCTTCCGGTCTGGATCGCGGGCATGTTCGTCGGCTCGCTTGTCACCCCGCTGATCAACGGCTCCAACCAGGCCATCTGGCAGGCCAAGGTGCCCCAGGACATCCAGGGGCGGGTATTCTCGGCGCGGATCGTGGTTGCCTGGGCCGTGATTCCCATCGCCAGCCTGATCGCCGGGCCGCTGGCCGACCAGATCATGGAGCCGGCCATGCAGCCGGGCGGCGGGCTGGCGGAAGCGTTTGGTTGGCTGGTAGGGACGGGGCCGGGGGCCGGGATGGGCCTGATCTACGTGCTGACCGGGGTGTTGGGTGTGGCGGCGGTCGCCGGGTTCACCCTGATTCCCGCCGTGCGCGAGATCGAGGATCGCCTGCCGGATCATGACGCAGGCCGGGACGCTTCGCCGGAGCCGGGCCAGTCGCCGGCCCGTTAGGTACGGCTGCGCTGGGATCCGTGGGCGGGGAAACCCATATAACCCACCGACGCGGGATTCCGCCTGTGGGTTATGCGGGATAGTGTGGGAATTCGTGGGAAAGCGCGGGATTCCGTGGGCCTCAGGCGGCCGGTTCAGGATCGACCTTGAGGTCGGCGAACTGGCCGCCGGTGATCCGGCAGAGCTGATCGAGCGTGACCGGGAAGATGGCGTTGGGCGCGCCCGCTGCGGCAAAGACGTCCTTGAAGCGTTGCAGCGAATCCTCGATGTAAATCGGGCTGATCTGCGCCCGATGGCCGACCGGCGGGACGCCGCCCGGCTGGTATCCGTATAGCTCGACGCATTCCTCCGGCTGGGCGATCCGCACCCGCTTGCGCGAGACGCCGCACAGCGCCGCCAGCTTGCGGGTGTCCACCCGCTGATCTCCGGCGGCCAGGACGAGCACGGGGGTTTTGTCTACGATAAAGCACAGGCTCTTGACGATATGGCCCAGGGTGGTGCCGATCGCGTCCGCGGCTTCCTGCGAGGTGGCGGTCGATTGCTCGAAGAAGCGGACGCGCAGGCCCAGGTCGAAAGCGTCCAGGGCGGCTTGCACATCCTGGGGGGTGAGGGGGTCCACGATGATTTCCTCCGGTGACAGAACCAGTTCAGGGGATGCGTGCTTCGGGTGAAACGATGAAGCCGGGGATCAAACCCGGCTTCATTGTAACGAACGGTCTCGACCGTGCCAACGCCGCGCTCGGCGGGTCGCTATTGCAGCAGGGCAAAGCCCAGCGAGCCTGGCCCGGTATGCACGGCGACCGGCGCGCAGACCGTATTCTGGACGAGCACTTCGGGGTTGTAGGTACGCAGGATGTCGTCCACGAAGGCTTGCATGTCGTCGGGGACCATGCCGTGCAGCACGCCCACCCGGATTGGCTTGGAGCGATCGACTACTTCGTCGAGGATTTCGCGCAGGCGCTGGAGCATCCGCTGCCGGGTGCGCACCTGTTCCAGCATCGCAATCCCGCCGTCCTTGACGTGCAGGACCGGCTTGATGCGCAGCGCATTGCCCAGTAGCCGCTGGAGGCTGCTGACGCGCCCGCTCCGGTACAGGTATTCCAGAGTATCCAGGGCGAAGATCATTTTGGTGCGCTGCACCAGCTCGCGAGCCAGCACCACGGCGTCCGCAACGTTGATCCCGGCGTCACGGGCATCGGCCAGCCCCAGGGCGGCCAGCCCGGCCGCGACCGAGCCGGTCTGGGTGTCGATCACGTGCACGGGAAAATCGACCAGTTTGGCGGCCTGGTAGGCGGCGTTGTAGACCCCGCTCAATTTAGACGAGAGCGTCAGGATGAATACCGCCGATGCGCCGGTTTCCTGGCGGGCTTGCTCGTAGGCGCTGACCAGCTCAGGCAGGGAGGGTTGGGAGGTGGTGGGCATTTCACGCGCGGTGACCAGCCGTGCATAGAAGCTCTCCGGATCGATGTCGATCCGGTCGCGATAGTCGCGTCCTTCCCACACGATGTGCATAGGGACGGAGTAGATCTGGCGCTGGGCGGCCAGATCGGTGGGGAGATCGGCTGTGCTGTCGGTCATCACCGCAATGTGCGTGGTCACGAAAAGTTCCTCCTCCTGAGGGTGCGAGGCCGATCACGGTCCTGCCAAACGAGTTCCGGCGTGACTCATCCCGTCGGGATGATTTTAGTATACTCCCCCGGTTTTACTGGAGGATAGCGAATCCTACAGCCCCCGGGCCGGTATGGACGCTGATCACCGCCGAAATCTGGGTGATGAGCTGAGAGTCAGGCGCGCGGATGGCCTGAATGGCACTCCCCAGGGCTTCCGCGTCAGATAGGGCGTTGGCGTGGATGATGCCGACGTGCAACGGCCGTTCCAGATCATTGACCTCCCTGTAAATCTCCTGCAAGCGGTTCAGCGCGCGCTTACGGGTGCGGATGCTCTCCTTAGCCTCGATCTTGCCATGCTCGATGTGCAGGAGTGGCTTGATGTTGAGGGCGGTTCCCAGCAGCCGCCGCGCTCCTCCGATCCGGCCGCCGCGGTGAAGGTATTCCAGCGTGTCGACGATGAAGTAAATCTGAGTGCGGTTGGCGTAGGATCGGGCCAGGGCGCAGGCCTGTTCCAGAGACATTCCGCTGTCTCTGGCTTCGGCCAGCTTGAGCACGGGCAGCCCTGTGGCGATCGATGCCGTACGCAGATCAATAATCTCCACTGGAAAATCGACCATATTCGCCCCCATCTGGGCGGAAGAAAACGTTCCGCTGAGTTCGGCCGAGATGGTCAGCACGATGACGGCCGGTGCGCCGGTCTCCCTCACCGCCTGCTTGTAAATGTCGGCGAATTCCTTGGGCGAGGGCTGGGAACTGGTCGGCATCTCGGGATCGTTGGCCAGCCGGGCGTAAAAATCCTGGGCGGTGATGGTCACGCCGTCCACGAAGTGATCGCGTCCCCAGAGGATGTGCAGCGGGGCGATATAGATTTGTCGCTCGCGGGCCAGCTCGGCGGGAAGATCGGACGTGCTGTCGGTCACGATGGCAAAATTCACGGTCACGCTTGGGCTCCTGATCACGCTATGGCGATACCCTCTGCCCTGGGAGGCCCGGTGGGCCGTCAGGATTCGGTTGACGCCGGTTCGATATCAAACAGTAACACCGAAACATCGGGAGTGTTGCTCCGTCCGATCAAAAAGGAACAGCGGGCGGCCCAACCGGACCGCCCGCCGTGGAGGGGATGTGCCACCGGATCGTCTATTGGACGAGGATGATCCCGATGACAGGCCCGGCATGGACGCCGATCGACGGGCTGACCCAACTGGTGAGCAGCCAGTCGGGATTCCAGAGCTTGCGGGCCTCGTCCGCCAGTTCGGCCGCTTCCTCGGCCGCGTCGCCGTGGATGATGCCAACATACAGCGGCTTGCCGGGGACGATCTGCTCGCCGCTCAATTCGAACATCCGCTTCACGGCTTTCTTGTGCGTCCGGATACTTTCCAGGGCCTCGACGTGCCCATCCTTGACGTGCAGGATCGGCTTGATGCTCAGGGCCGTCCCCAGCAAATGGCGCGCCGCGCCGATGCGCCCGCCCCGGCGGAGAAATTCCAGCGTGCTGGGGGAGAACAGAACGTGGCTGTTGCCTGCCAGGGTGCGCGCCAGCGCCAGGGCTTCTTCAATCGTCGCGCCCTGGTCGCGGGCCTCGGCGACCTTCATCGTGGTCATGCCCAGGGCCAGGCTGATCGTCCGGGTATCGAGCACGTGTACCGGAAAATCGACCATCTTCTGTGCTTCGATGGCGGAGGGGTACGTGCCGCTGACGTCCTGCGAGACGGTCAGCACGACCACGGCTTCGGCCCCGGTTTCCTCCATCGCTTTCCGGTAGAGGTCGGCCACGTCCACCGGAGCAGGGCGGGAGGTGGTGGGCATCTCGGCGGCCGTCTTGATCCGCTCGAAGAACTGAGGGGAGTCGATCGAGATGCCGTCCTTGAGGATTTCGCGGCCCCAGACGATGACCTGGGGGATCATGTAGATGTTGTACTTCTGCGTGATTTCGTTTGACAGATCCGCGGTGGTGTCGGTAATCAGGGCAAAACGCGCCGTCACGGGAAGTTCTCCTTGAGACTAGGCCAGCAGGGGGAATTGCTCTGCGATGAGTCAATCCAATGGATACAATGATCGCCCACAGTAGGGGCTAGTATAAAAGGCCCTGGTCGCTTTGCAAACCGGGAAGGCTACTCCGCTAACTGGGCAGTGCGTAACTGGCGGTAGAGGGTTCGCAGGTTGGCGACGTGCAGATTCTGGACGATCCCGTTGAGTGGGATGCGGCTCTTGCCGCAGGATTCGATGTCGATTCGCTCCAGCGCCTTGTCCGGATTTTTGGATTTGAGCGCTTTCTCGATGTTTTTTTGGAGCCGGAACAGGTACTCCAGGTCTTCTTGGAGCTTGCTTTCCACTTCGCCGCGCAGTACGACCTCGCCGTGCCCCTGGACCACGGTCTCGAACGTCTGGCCCTGGAGCGCCTGGAGCGAGCGGATGAAGTCCTCGTAGCTGCCGTCGACAAAGTAGGGCACCGGCATCAGCGTATCCGCCGAAAAGAGCACCCGGTCCTCGTTGACCAGGCAGACCACCGAGTCGGGGCTGTGGCCGGGCGAATGCCACAGTTCGACCGTCTTATCCCCCAGGTGGATCGTCAGCGTGCCGGTGCGGAAGACCATCGAGGGCAGGATGGGTATGACGTGGGCGAAATCAGGCCCGTTGTGGCGGGCTTCCTCGATGCTCTTGCGGCCGCGCGTATCGATCAGCTCGCGGCACAGGGCATGGCCGACGACCAGGGCATTCCCGAACAGGTAGGTGCCAAAAGTGTGGTCGGCGTGATAGTGGGTGTTGATGACGACCCGGACGGGGCAGGACAGGCGCTTTTCCAGGAAGTTCTTGATGGCGAGAGTCTCTTCTGGAAAGGCCAGCGTGTCGATCAGAATGGCGCCTTCCGAAGTGACGACGGCTCCAGCCGTGACCTGGGCATAGAGGTCACTCGTAAAGACGTAGATGTCATCCGCGACACGTTCTCTCTGCATAGGTCGGGTCGAAAGCCATTTGAGGTCAGCGAACGGTCAGGCGCTGCGGGGCACGGCCGATGCTAATTTGAGGCAGAGTATAGACGGGGGGTAGGGCAGTGTCAAGTTTCGTGAAATTATTCACAATGCGAGAAGTCCTCCAAGAGACCGGGCGACAAGCCTGAAGAATCGGGGTTTGCCGCCCGGTGGCCTGGTGGTTTTCCAACGTGCATGGGCCTACAGAATGAACGAGATCAGGATCAGCCCGGCGAACAGCACGGCGGCCAGAATCGCCATGTTGCGCAGGTCATTGGCAACGTAGCCATATTCGTGCGCCAGGTCTTCGACCGTGGTCTTCTTGACGGCGGTCACGACCCCTGGATGGGCGACCGCCGAGCGGATCGGCAGAGGGGCCTGGATTTCGCCAGAAGCCTCGCGCCGGGCGCGGTCGAGCGCTTCTTGAGGCAGGTTGGGACGCGGTGTGACTTTCTTGCGGGCCATACGTTCTCCTTGAAAGCCGGTAAAGGGTGGGCGGTGGTCGCTTCAACTGACGCGGAGATCGGCGAAGACGACGATCCGCTGGTTGTCCACCTGATAAGGATAGCACGAGATCAGCGTAGCGGTAGGGTTATGTGTGGCATCCATGACCCACACGTCAGTCGGCCGGACGATCTGCCATTCCCGCACGACGTAGGTGTAGGTTTGGGTAAAGGTGTTGATGATGATTTCGTCTTCCGGCTTAAGCTGATCCAGATGCCGGAAGATCTCCCCGTAGATGTCGTTGTGCGCGGAGAGGACCATGTTGCCAGACTGGCCGGGATCGCCGGTGCCGATGTGATGCCCGACCCCGCGCCGGAGCGATTCCCAGTCGGTGCCGCTGACCACGGACGAATCGACGCCAATCGCCGGAATGCGGATGCGCACCGGGCTTTCGGGGCCGGGGGTGGGGATCGTGATCGGCGCGGCCATCTGCTGCTGCACCAGGGGACGCAGGTGCTCCGGAATTTCGCTCAGATTGAACTGGGAGCTTTGTCCGGCGGTCGGCGGGGTGTGGCCGCCCGGCAACACGATCCGGTTGAGATCGATCTCCGGGGTGACGCTGGGAGTGGGCAGGCTGGCCAGGGCCAGGGATTGGGCCTCGGCCTGAACCGCCGCTGTCTCCGTCTGGAGCGTCTGCAAGGCCTGGAACAGGCTGAATACGATCACGATCAGGCCGATGACCGCCGCGATCTCGATCAGCAGCAGTGTGCGATTCCAGACCATCTTCAGGAACGAGCTGGATGCCTGGGATGCCGCCACAGACTCCGGGGCGGGCCAGTCATCATCCTCGAAGCGCGGTGCGCCCACCTTAGACGGCGCGGTGCCCCCCGGATGGGCCGGGCCGGCGTCGGCGGCTGCGGCTGGTTCTGGCTGAACTGCCGCCGGTTGTCCAACCGCAGGGTCAGGCGGGACTGGCACGGGCGTGGCCCGGCGGCCCACCTGATTCATGCGGCGGAGCTGCTGCTGGCGCGCCTCGCGCTTGCGGATCGCCAGGATGCGCTCCAGCTCTTCGATGCTCAGTTCGTCCACGGGGCGTTTGTCGCGCATAGGCCATCAGGGCCGCCGGGCGGCCACGGCGAAGACTTCTCGCTCGAAAAACCAACGAAAGGGCGGAGTCCGGAACAGCAGGCGGCGCAGCGCCCCAAGCCGGCTGCTGTGCCAGTCCTGAGGCGGGCTGTCCAGCCAGACGCGCGCCGAGAATCCGTTCTTGCGCAGCACGCGCCCCAGGCTGAGCATGCTCTGCTCGTTGACGTGGACGTGCACGTTATGCTCGACCAGAAACTCGCGCGGGTTGGCCGGGTAACGCTCGCCTTCGCCCATCCAGATGCGCACGCGGCGCACGATTGGATAGGCGAAGCGGTCGTACCAGATGTTGGGCGCGGTGTGAATGATGAACCGGCCGTCCGGCTTCAGGACGCGATGGACTTCGGCCAGGGCCTGATCCAGCTCCCAGGGATAAAGGTGCTCCACGACGTCGAACATCAGCACCCGGTCGAAGGCTCCGCTGGGGAAAGGCAGCTTGAGGGCATTGGCCTGACACACTCCGATCCGGCCCTGGGGGCGGTCGGTCTGCTCGATGACGTCCTGGCTGATCTCGACGGCGACCTTGGCATAGTCCATCCCGTAGGCATGCGCGCCGAGCCGCGCGCAGTGGCGCAGAATCTCCCCCCGCCCGCATCCGACATCGAGGACCGTCATGCCTGGGCGGACCTCGGCCAGCGCAAAGGCGGCCTCCAGCCGTCGAGAGAGGTTTTCTCCTTCGCTCTGGTTGAATTCGGAGAACCCTTCACAGGCGGTGCGGAAGTATTCCTCGGTGTACAGATCGGGGGGGACGGTCGGGCGTTGTTCCGACAAACGCGTTTCTCCAGGGACGATAACGGCTCGATCAGGCGACGATTTCACAGGCGATTATACAAAGTTGGCAGGGGCCTGTCTACCCGGCCTCACGCCCAGGAGCAATCCCGGCCGGGGGCGATCGGACAGGCAAAAACGGCGCGGATTGATTATGATTGTGAGCCTGTGCATCTCCTGGCAAGCAGAGAGGGTTTTTCGATGAAACAAGTTCGTGTATGGGGGTTGGGCGCGCTGTGGATGCTGCTGCTGGCGCTCGTTCCGGCGGTGGCGGCGCAGGGCGGAAACCTGCTCAACAATCCCGGTTTCGAGGGATTCTACCGTTCGTACAATTACGGCTCCACGATCGATCAGCTCGTGCTGGAATTCCGTGTGGCCGACGGCTGGACGCCCTGGTTCCGTCCCCAGGCGGCCGGCGATCCCGGCTGGCGTTATCGCCGTCCGGAATATCGCCCGGCCAGTTATTCCTACAACGGGAGCGCGGCCCAGCAGTTCTTTACCTCATTTGGCACCCACCAGGCCGGTCTGTTGCAGCGGGTGGCTAC
>JARKOQ010000094.1 GCA_029976005.1 Aggregatilineales bacterium
GATCATCAAAGCCGCGCTGGATGTGGGCAGCATCATCCTGCTGGTTTCGGCGCTGAGCTTCATGGGATTGGGAGTTGCGCCACCCACGCCGGAATGGGGGGCCATGATCTCGCTGGGGCGCACCAAGTTCTACCAGTGGTGGCTGGCGACCTTCCCCGGTCTGGCGATTCTGACCGTGATCCTGGCCTGCAACATGCTCAGCGAGGGCCTGCAAAACCTGCTGGACCCGAACTATCCCTAGCCCCTTGCAGGGCAACCCGTCGCCTCGCCCTGATTCCCCGCCCCGCGCGCCCGGCTATGTCCGGCGCGCAGGGCGGGTGTTTTTTCGCGGCGGGAAGGCATTTGACGGATCGCGCCTGGCGATTAGGGCCGTTGGACACGGCCCGGCGAACAAGGCAGGCCTCGTCCCTGCACAGCCGCCGTTTTTTCCATTGACATCCCCGATCACTGTGATATACTTCGCTTATGACATTATTTCAAGAGGAAACCAATCCCCCCATTTCCGCCGAGGAAGCCGCCGCCCTGCTGCTGGACGCCGTCCCGCCCGTGATGCGCGCCATCCGGGCCGAGATGCGCAGCCACCGCGCGCCGGACCTGTCCGTGCCCCAGTTCCGGACCCTGCTTTTCGTCAACCGCAACGCCGGGACGTCGCTCTCCGGCGTGGCCGAGCACCTGGGCCTGACCCTGCCCAGCACGTCGAAGCTGGTCGACAAGCTGGTGGCGCGCGGGCTGGTGGCGCGGGGCAGCGCCGCGGACGACCGCCGCCGGATCGCCCTGCATCTGACCGAGGACGGCCAGGCCGTGCTGAGCGCCGCTGCTCAGGCCACCCTGGCGACCCTGGCCGCGCGCCTGGCCTCGCTTGGCCCGGACGAGCGCTGCGCCCTGGCCGGGGCGATGCGCCTCCTGAAACAAGTGTTTGGAAAAGAAAATGTTGAATTTTGAATTTTCAATTTTGAATTAAAAGCAAGGGGGTTTCGCATTTGTCTTTCAATTCAAAATTAAGAATTCAACATTCAAAATTCCCACCGAGGTAGCCCATGTCCATCCTTGAAACCCGCGCCTTGACCCGCCGCTTTGGCGACCTGACCGCGGTCGACAGCCTGACCCTGAGCATCGAAGCCGGGGAGATTTTCGGCCTGCTGGGACCCAACGGCGCGGGCAAGAGCACCACGATCAAAATGCTGACCACCCTCCTGCCGCCCACGTCCGGGGAAGCGCGCATCGCCGGGTTCGACATCGCGCGCCGGGCGGCCGACGTGCGGCGCGTGATCGGCTACGTGCCGCAGATGCTCTCCGCCGACGGCACGCTCTCCGGCTTCGAGAACCTGCTGATCATGGCCAAGCTGTACGACCTGCCCCGCGCGGACCGGGTTAAGCGCGTGCGCGACGCGCTGGCCTTCATGGGGCTGGGCGATTCGGCCGATAAGCTGGTGCGCACCTATTCCGGCGGCATGATCCGCCGCCTGGAGATCGCCCAGGCCCTGCTCCACCACCCGCCGATGCTCTTCCTGGATGAGCCAACGGTCGGCCTTGACCCCGGCGCGCGCCGGGCGGTGTGGGAGCTGATCCGGCAGCTCATCAGCGACAAGGGGACCACGATCCTGCTGACCACGCACCTGATGGAAGAGGCCGACGCCCTGTGCGACCGGGTGGCGATCATGCACCTGGGCAAGGTCGTGGCGACCGGCACGCCGCAGCAACTCAAGGACGCGATTGGCCGCGACGGGGCGACCCTCGACGATGTCTTCATCCACTACACCGGGGATCAACTGCTCGATTCGGGAGGCAATTACCGTGACACAACCAGAGCACGCCGTACCGCCCGCCGCATGGGCTGAACCGGCCCAGCGCTTCGACCTGGCCGGCATGGGGCGCTACCTCGTTCGCTTCGTCAAAAAGACGCTGGTCATCGCCGAGCTGGAGGCGCGCAAGCTGCGCCACGATCCCACCGAGCTGTTCACGCGGGCCGTGCAGCCGGCGCTGTGGCTGCTGGTCTTTGGCCAGGTCTTCACCCGGACGCGGGCCATCCCCACCGGCGACCTGAGCTACATGGACTTCATGGCCCCCGGCATCCTGGCCCAGAGCGTGCTGTTCATCGCCATCTTCAGCGGGATCACGGTCATCTGGGAGTGCGACCTGGGGATCGTCCACAAGTTCCTGGCCAGTCCCACCCCGCGCACGGCCCTGGTGGTCGGCAAGGCGCTCTCGGCCGGGGTGCGGGCGCTCTCCCAGGCGCTGATCGTGTTCCTGCTCTCGATCCTGCTGGGCGTGAAGATCAACTGGAATCCGCTGGCCCTGCTGGGGGTGTTGCTGGCCGTGGTGCTGGGATCGGGGCTGTTCTCGACCTTCTCGCTGATCATCGCCTGCCTGGTCAAGACCCGCGAGCGCTTCATGGGCATCGGCCAGGTGCTGACCATGCCCCTCTTTTTTGCCAGCAACGCGATTTACCCGGTGGAGATCATGCCCGGCTGGCTGCAAGTCCTGGCGCGCGTCAACCCGCTGTCCTACCAGGTCGATCTGCTGCGCGGGCTGATGCTGGGCGGGATCGAGCCGGGGGCGGCCCTGCTCGACTTCGGGGTCCTGCTGGCCGTGTTCGTCATCCTGATCGCCATCGCCGCCCGGCTGTACCCACGCGTGGTCATCTAGAGGCGACAGGACACGGATAAAACGGATGGAACACGGATAAAAAGGATTGATCCGGAAAAATCCATATCCAGGCTCAAGACTCAGGAAGGAAATCGGTCACTGGCTTGATAACGATTCCCAGCGCTCTCGCAGCCTGCTCTTGCCGCGCGTCGGCGGTGATCAGGGGATAGCCAAAACGCTCGGCCAGGGCAATATAGACCGAGTCGTAGATGGCCAGTTGATGGTCCAGGCCAATTTGCAGACCCCGCCTGAGCAGATCGCTGGCGGCAATAACGGTCAGAGGCAGGGCCAGCAAATCGGTCAGGAGCTTTTGGGCCTGTTGGGCCGGAAGGCCGTAGAACGCAGCCTGTTTCCACAGGACATTGGCACATTCAAGAAAACCAAACTCAGGCAAAACCAGACTGACAGACTGCCCAACCTGGGAAAACAACGCATCCGTGGGGCCGGTGAATGTATCGGCAATCAGATATTGAATGACGATGCTGGCATCCACCACATAAGGCGTGAGATCGGCGCGCAGCGTCATTGATCGCGATCCTCGCGCAGCAGTTGGAGCGTCGAGGGCGTGCCAGACGGGGGAGTCCAGCGATTGCGCCGGACGGACTCGCGAACTTCCTGAGGCGTGCGCGCACTTGCCGGGCGCAGCAGTTCTTGCAGACGGCGATCCACCGCTGTGTTGATGAACGCCTGAAGTTCTTCCAGGGTCATATCGGAAAGTCGTTGCGATGCCATGCCTCACCTCCCAAATCTGCTACTTCGATTGTAGGGGCAATGAGGGTGAGTTGCAATCGGCGGTCAAAACAAAAGCAACAGGGCACGGATTTTCACGGATCAAACCAATCCGATTTCTATCCGTGAAAATCCGTCTTATCCGTGTCTTATTTGTTTTTCACGCCGGGACTCTCGCACCGCGCGCGGCCACAATCGCGAACAGGTGCCCCTGGCCGGTCTCACTCACCTTGCCCTCCAGCGACGGGTG